>JBAZZV010000006.1 GCA_041658645.1 Candidatus Margulisiibacteriota bacterium | reverse complement strand
TTCTGCCAGCAGCCTGGCTAATACTTCTTTGATTTTCATCTTTTTACGTAGTTTCTTGAGGATTTGATCAGCGTAGCCCCAACCCCGCCCCCCAAAATCCTGCACACGATGTGGGTATATAGCCCAGTATATGGAAAAGTGCCGTGAAATTTCACTGGGAATGTATCGATAAAGATTAGGAATCGTTTGAAGGCCTTTGAGTGAATAATATGAAACTAGACGATAAAATACAAGATAGGAAGATCGCTTACGCCTTCAGAAGGCAGGTGGCGGTCGCTTTTGAGTTGGCTCTTCTGTATTTTGTTTCGGCCAAAAGGAAGAATGAAAAGGGGAGGATTGCCGATGCCTGTTTAAGGGCGATTTATTGGCTGAAGAGAGCCGGCGTGGTAATTCCCGACTATCTGGAAGAACTCTCCTTCGCCGGGCGGCTGGAAGAGATAGAAAAACTGTTAGCGGCGAACAAAGCCTTGATCGATGGGCGCGAATATTTTTCGTTAGCCCAGCTTTTGGAAGTAAATAGAATTTTGGCTAAGGTTGATGCTCGCATTAGTTTAACTTAAATCAGTTAGACAATAAGCATTGACGGGGCCAGTTCCGATCCGTTCATTCGGGTCGGGCCTGGCCCTTTTATTTTCTGGCGAAATCGATTTAGGTGAGATTGGCCATGTCGCCCTGGAAGTTGAATGAGTGTCGAAAAACAGGACAGATGGTGTCGAAAACTCGACAGTGAGTTTTGGCACAAAGATGAAATATATGATAAGAACAGGAAAAAATAAAATAGGGGTAGATGGCAATAAGATTGCTAATCTAAAGGGTAGAGTAACATGGGGCGCGTAGCGCGAACAATGAAAGGGGAATGAATAGTGGTTTCCTATACTGCAAATAATTAGGCGCGATTGTAGTTGGAGTGAGGGGGTTGGGGATGGGAATTCAGGGTTGAATAGAACATATTTTAGCTGGAGGTGTCGGATGAAAGTATTAATTGTATTCTTATTGGGTATTGTTTTGATCGCTTTAACTATTGGCTGTGGATCATCGTCAAGCCCCAGGGTTATAAAACCACCAACAAATCTGGTTGCTTCAAGGATTTCAGGCGATAAGGCGGTTTTATCGTGGGAAGCGAGCGCAGATTCGGATGTTGCGGGGTATTGCATTTATCGAGGGCTAACAACCGAAGCGTCTTCTTTTACGCAAGCGGGAACGACATTGTTTATCTCCCTAACATACACAGACACGGGTTTGACTTCGACCGATGGGTATTATTACGCGGTTTCGACGCTGACCACCGATAGCCAGGAGGGGCCGTGGACTGATGCGGTTTATTTGCCGCCGTATTCCGCTTCTTTGCCGATCACGATCAATAATATTGGCGGTCAAAAATGAAAAAAATAATTATTGGTTCACTAATACTGTTGTTGGCGGTCTTGGCTTTTGGCTGCGGCCAATCAGCAAAACTGCCTGATCAAAGTGATGGTTTAACGGGAAATCTCTCGGTCTCCATTAACTGGCCGAACAAGGATAAATGCCTCAAGGCTTTAAATGTGCCGGCCAGTTCTGTTTCTATTACCGTGACCGCCTATGGGGACGATTTTTCTCCTCTGGCGACAACAATCACTTATCCGCAATCTTCCGCCACGCTGGAAGTTAAAGTGGGCGCGAACAGAACGGTTTCGGCGGAAGCGAAAAATGCCTCAAAGCAAGTTGTCGCCAGAGGCCAGGTGTCATCGGTAACAATCACGGCCGGGGCCAATAATCCAATAAGCCTGGTTTTAACTGATATTGAATCGCCGGCCGCTCCAACGGGCTTATCGACGGCTTATTCCGGAACAGCCATTAATCTTTCTTGGAATAATAACTCTGAATCGGATCTGGCCGGTTATAATGTTTACCGCAGCACTACTTCCGGTTCCGGGCTCTCTAAACTAAATTCAACGCTTGTCGCCACGACCGAATATGCTGACTCTGGCGTGTCAATCGGGACCCAATATTATTACAAGATTTCGGCGGTTGATACCACGGATAATGAGAGTGCTTTCTCGGCCGAAAAGTTGGCGACGTTTTCAAACAGTCCTCCTGCCTGGGTGAGCGCCATTGCAGTTGGCTCTGTCGGCGGGGCTCCGGTTGTGGCAGGACAGTCGTCCGGCAGCCTCTACTTCATGGTAATAGACGCTAATGCAGCATCTCCTCTTGTGAACTTGAGCGCCGGAAACATACAGATCGACATTTTGACTATCGGCGGAGCATCTGCCCAATGTTCGATCAGTAATATGCAAAATATGCAAGGGCAGTCCGGGGAACCGCTCACCTTTGCCTTGACCCTGGACCGCAGCGGCAGCATGACTACTTCAGCTTTGGCTGAAATGGAAACCGCGAATTTGTCGTTTGTAAATAGTATGGGGGCTTCTGACCAGGGGGCGGTAATAAATTTTTCCAGCAATGTTATGGTCGATCAAGTATTGACCACGAATAAAGGCCTATTGAGTTGGGCGATCACCAATGAGTCTGAAAGCGGAGGCATGACGGCTTTATATGATTCTATGGGTGTTTCGGTGTCAACTGTAGAGGCAGGGAACAATAAACGCAAAGCGGTCATAGCCATGACCGATGGTGGGGAGAACTCCAGCCTTATTTACACTTCAACGACGGAGGTTATTAATCATGCCAATGCAAAGAGTATTCCGATTTACTGTGTCGGACTGGGCCTGCAGCCAGGCGGAGTCGAAGACAGCGCGCTGAAGGCGATCGCTTCCGGAACGGGCGGGATATATTATTATGTCCCGAGCGATTCGGAATTAGCCGGCGTCTATAGCAACATTTCTTCGGCCTTGGCCAGTTATTATGTCCTAAACTATTCTCTGCCTTCGGGCATGACCTTTGAAAGCGGCAAGCATTATAAGATCACCTTGCAGGTTGTTAATTACGGTTCGCTTTCCGGCTCGACTAAATTTTGGCTGAATCTTTAACTGGCAGGGAAATATAAGGGGTGTGCGATCATGAAAATTAAACTATCTTTGGTGATTCTATCTCTGATGGTTATGGCTGCGATATTGATGAACGGCTGCGGCCAATCAAAGCCGGGGCCTGTGGTTGGCGTGGCTGAAATGGGAAGTGTGCGGGTTTTGATCAACTGGCCGGCTGGGAAAGGAGTAAAGGCATCTTCTATCCCGACCAGTGCCTCGACCATCATCATTGCAGCTTCAGCGGATGACATGACGCCGGTGAGCGCCGAAGTAACCTATCCGCAAACGGTTGGGACCCTTGAGGTAAAGGTTGGGGCGAATCGGACTATTTCAGCGACGGCCAAAACCAGCTCTGGCGCAATAGTTGCGTCAGGTGAAGTGGCGGGAGTGACAGTGAGTTTGGGGACAAATACTCCGGTGAATATTGTTTTGGCGCCGGCGGCAGGACGAAATTATTTCCCAAATACTGACGGCTATTCGTGGCAATATAACTTGAATCAATCTGGCGCAAAAATGATTAGTACGTTTAATGGGACAACCGTCATTAATGGCTCACTGAATGTGCAGAAATATGAATCAACATATTTGGATTCCAATGGAAACGTTTATTTGTCTACAATCGAATCTTATCATGTAGTAAACGATTCGGGGGTTTATTTCCATGGATACCCCTCATATTCTACTGTTGAAGGATCGCCTCTCTTGTTATTCCCGCTTGAAACTGGAAAATCTTGGACATATTCTTCTTCTGGGATTTATAAAACGATAATAACGGTAATGGGGCAAGAAACCATCACTGTTCCCGCTGGATCCTTCGATTGTTATAAGGTGGCTTATGTCAGTTATAATGGAACAGTTGAATCAAGCAGAGTGAATTATTGGTTTGGTAATGGAGTGGGGTTAGTGAAGTCGACCCTGGACAACGCAAATAATGATACTATAGTATTGGATTCAAAGAATTTTTAAGGGGAGGGCTGGTTATGGCGAATAGAGCGTTTAGTTTAGCGGTTGTTTTGGTGGCGATGGCTGGTTTGTTTGTTTCGGGTTGTTCAATATTGCAACCGAGCGGTGGCGGCGGAGGGGAAAGCTATTTCCCTCACGCGCAGGGGAATACCTGGCGCATAACCGGTTCGGATGGGAGTTCTCAAATTATGACGGTTGAAGGAACGGCCAGTATCGGCTCGACAACCGTTCAATGTTTCTCCTCGCTTTATATATCTTCTTCAAATGCAAAATCAACAAGTGAAGCATATTACAGAATTGATAGTTCCGGCGTTTACTCGCACGGCTCGCCCAGCTACCCAACTTCAACCGGCGTCAAAATTCTTGCTTTCCCGCTCGAAGTCGGGAAATCATGGGAGTCGATTTCCGGCTCATATTCAACGACCATGTCAGTGACGGCCAAAGAAAATGTGACGGTTCCCGCCGGAACTTTTGATTGTTACAAAATTGCCGCCGTTACCATGTATGGGACGGTGGAGGCCGGGAACTCAAACATTTGGCTGGGGAATAATGCCGGAATAGTGAAGGTAACATCAAGCACGTCGACGGTAGAATCGGTGCTGGCGTGGAAGAATTTTTGAAACAGAGCATAGGAAATAGAGCATAGAAGATAGTGGAAAAGTTGAAATGGAAAAGGCAATAGTAAATAAGACAAAAATATGGCTTCAGCAGAAAAAACATAAAAACGGCGGTTATTTGCCTTTGTTGATAACGGCTTCGATTTTAATTGTTTTTTTTGCAAATGGGTGTTCCACCTCGCCGGTTGTAACAAATTCGGCAACTTCGATCATACAATCTCTAACAATTTCACCAGAGGCCGTGGCGCCGAATAGCTTTATTTCGCTTTCTCTTGACGCTTTTGATACCGAAGGGAATAAAATGTTTTATCGCTTAGGAACCGGAGAGACCCTTGCCCTGGATCAAAATAAGAACATTGTAATCCAAGCTCCGGGAGATATCGGAACTGCCGAGATCGATCTCATTGTTACTAACGGCAGGCAGGATATCTTTAATAAAATAAAAATTCGTGTGGATGATACTCTTCCGGCAAGTACCATTCGATATGGAAGAGCCACTCTGTCATTTGGAAAAAGTTTTGATTTCTTTTCGGGGACAGTGGTAGACCAGTGTTATGGAGATATGGATTATGCGTATTATTATGGGAATAATAATTTTTTGACTTTTGGGGGTGATAGAAATGGTAATTATGATTATTCAGATTCATTTTTTGATGGAGGTTTAATCAGCCTAACGGCAAGCAACGAAAACATAAAGGATTTAAATCAAGTGCCTGAGAGTTGGGCAGGGCTCTATTATAAGTTTGGAGATGAACGTATAAGTGATGCTGATTCCAAACTCAAAGTTGGTTCAGTATATTGTTTTTTGCTTAAATATGAAAACAATTTTTATGGTAAATTTAAAATAATTAGTTTTGATGATGAAAAAATCGTTTTTGATTGGGTTTTTCAAAAAACTCCGGGCGAGAAAAGATTTTATGATTATGCGCCCAGCGTATTAGCAACCAATCCTCCAGCAGCCCCAACAGGCTTAATTGCCACGGCAAAAAGCTCCACTGAAGTCATTCTAAGTTGGGAGGCTGTAAATGAAACAGATATTCTTGGATATCAGGTATATCGAAGTATTACAAATAATAAGGACTTTTCTAAAATAAGTTCAGTTGGAAAGACTACAACCTGTGTCGACACAGGTTTACAGGCCGGTATAACATATCATTATAAGGTGAAAGGAATTGATTCTGCCTATAATGAGAGTGGCTACTCTTCGGAAATTATGGTCAAAACGCCTTCCCCTGAGGCCATTTTTAGTGATGGGGCAGAAAATGGAGCAAGCAGTTGGGAGGTGTCGGGATTTTCAGTCTCGGGAACAAAAGCTCATAATGGGGATAAAAGTTTTTATTCGGGCGAGGGAAGCAATTTGAATAATTTATTTAAGTTTAAGATGCCGATATTAATAAGTGGAACTGATATCTTGCATTTTTGGGTTTGGTATAGTGCTGTTACCGGGCATGATTATTTGAAAGTTGAGATATCAGAAGATGGAAATAATTGGATAAGCATAAAATCCTATACCGGTGGACATCCCTACTGGTCGCAGGAAAACATTGAACTCGGCTCTTATTCGGGGAAAACACTTTATTTAAGATTTAAATATATTACAGATTGGACATATTCAGATGGATTTTATTTAGATGACATTACAATTGAAAGGTAATTAAAATGAAAAAATTCTTACTTATTGTTTTGTTTTCAGTCTCTGTTGTCTTGTCGGCCAATGCCGATTATGGCAACCTCGAGATATTTACCATTCCAACCACCGAAAGCGCCGTTTATCTTGACAATATTGCGGTGGGATCGACGCCGCTAAAACTAGAAAAAATAGGCGTCGGAACCCATCGTCTGGAAGTACTAATTAACAATAAATCAATATTCGATAAGGAAATTGAAGTGAAGGCCTCTGTCACTAGAATTCTTGTTAAGATCGAACCGGAGAGCCCCTCGGAAAAAATCAAATTGTATGAGTCACAAGGATTTGGCGGTGATATGGAAACAATATTTTCAAGCAAAATGAGTTCATCGGAAGCTGTTAATTTGAGCCATCATATTGCTGGAATATCAATCGAAGCGAACGCTAATCAGATTGCGACCGCGGAGAATGAGGTCATTATACCTGCTGAACCTTATCTTAAATCCTATGTAGAGAAGCAAAGGGAGATTAATAATTCTTTAGTCAATGCGGTTATCGGACTTGGTGCGCTATCTTTGTATTATGGGAATACTCTTTCAGGCAACCCGGAAGCAAATAAGGGGTCGATTAGAAATGGGGCGATTTACATGTATGCTGGATTAATGATGAAATTCTTCAAACCGGAGTATGAGAATAAATATGATAAGGTTTTAGCCATTGATGATTCTAATAGTGAAGGAAAAGATAGGAGAGAAAAATTGGCTTCGGAGACCTTAAAAGAAAGCAGCGCTGACGCAAAGAACGCCAGAAATATGAGCGTTGTCGTTGGACCATTGCTTGGAATATTCTATCTGATAGACGCTCCAATTATTGGGATCCCGCTAATATATTATGCCTGGCATGTATATAATAATAAGAGTGAGGCGGAAATTGCTTACGACGCTTACTTGAAAGCAATTGAAAATAAAAAGGGGGCGGTAAGAAAAAACTAAAATTCGTCTTGTTTTTATTTCATAACGTCTTATTTACGGGAGGATTTACTTACAATGAAAAAGATTTACGTGTCTGTGATTGTGCTGGTGTTATCGGCTTTGTTTCTTGGGGCGATCGCGCAGGCCGCAACGAAAGAAAAAGTTAATGAGAAAGCGGATGCAATATCAATCGCGGCTCCGGAAGCAGCAGCGCCCGAAGCTGGAAAAACAAGGAAAATGCGCCTAGCGGTCGTTGACTTTCTGTCGGGGGATACTGGCGCGCGTTCGTTCAACAGCAGTGTCATTGCCGACAGAATAGCTACCGGCCTGGTCAAGACGGGTAGATTCGATGTCCTGGAAAGGACGCAGATCCAGAAAGTATTAAAGGAAAAAAACTTCCCTGAAATTATTAAGGGTGGGGAATACGATTACAAAAAACTGGGCAAACTCTTGAGCGCGGATGCGATCATTACCGGCAACGTCTTTACTGGCCAGCGGATGGTTTCGCTCTACAGGAAAAAGACCCTAAACTCGATGGTTGTCCCTCTGGCTTTTATCTTTCCCCCCGTGTTGATGCTGCCGCAAAGCGAAGAGTTGTATACGACTGTTGTGTCCCAATTGTCGGTATCCGTTAAAGTTATTGACGTAGATACCGCCAAGATATTGGCCAGCGAGGATCTGCTGGAATCCGATCTTGAAAACATTGATCTGGTAAATTCACGGCTCTATTCGCAGTTGATCCAGTATAGGCCGATCGAGGCGAAAGTCGTGAGCCTCGGCGGTAAAGAGGCGCTGGCCATCATTGATGCGGGGAATAAGGCCGGCGTAAAGGTTGGGGACGTTTTTGAACTGGCTGAGCCGGGCAAGAGCTTTACCCAGGAGGGGATCTCGGAAATGGTGCAATTGCCGGAAGAGAAAGCGGGCGAAGCCGAAATTATCAGTGTTTCCAAAGATGCCAGCATTGCAAAAATTATCCCCTATCTAACATTCAAAGAAGTGAAACCGGGATACATTGCGCGCATGATCCCGCTCGAAACCATGAGCTTGACTGAGATCGTCCGGCGCAAGTCAAAACTCAATTCCCGCGCGACCGGCATGGGTGAGGCCTTTATCGGGCAGGCGACAGGCCCGGATCTGGCCAAATATAATCCGGCCGGGCTGGCGCAAATCGCTGATACGGAGATCAGCCTCGGCTGGCGGTATCGCTATAACTCGGCGGGCACCAGTTTAGGTAATGTCAAATCTTTCTACGGCGGCTATCGCGAAAGCATGTTCTATCCGAATGAATTTAACGGGCTTTTGCAAATCCAAGGGGCAACTTATGGCTTGCACGTCAGCACTGACAATCTCTTTATAAACGGCACGGCAACTCCCGGGTTTTACCTGGATGATTCGACGGTCAATCTTGGCCTATTCGGCGGCGCCCCGTTTGCTTCAAATTTCATGACCGGCACCGGATTGGTCTTAATGGATAAGCAGAACATTGTTATTCGAAATGTTGGCGGAACCGAATACAGCTATAAATTCCGCGGCCTGGGATTGGGGATGAAGAGCGGGGTGCTCTATTCGCCCAATCCACAGATCAGTATTGGGGGAATCCTGGCGCTGACCACCAGCTATTCCGGCTCACTAAAAGTTGATGATGGTACCACAAAGAGTTTTTCAATTGCCGGGGGTTCCGAGGGCGGGCTTGGCTTGTCCTATAAGCCAACGGACAAGCTATTATTGAATCTGGATGTGATCGACCATTTTAATTATGGCTGGTATGACACCCGTATGGGCGTTGAATATTCGCTCAGCCAGAATTTGGCTTTGCGCGTTGGGAATTATAATCGTCTGGATAGGGTGCCAAATTTTGCCGATGACCCCAATTACCCCAGGAACTATGATATTAAACAGGCTGTTTATACTGCCGGGGTGGGTTATACCGAAGATAAATTTTATGCGGATCTGGCTATTGAGGCATCTTTCCTCAAGGAATCTGGGGTATTAGTTTATCCCGATATAACCCCAGGCTCAACAAAAAGGACGACTTTAGATGCATTTAAGGAATTGAGTGTTAAATTTGGGATCGGGGCGAAATTTTAGGGAAGTCCCAAATACAGCAGCGCGATTGAGGCCAGCGCAACAATATGAAACAGATCATTGTTGTTGAAAGCGAGAAATTTAACGGGTTGTGTCTGGACGAGCCCGGCCAGAATAAAAGCCAGGCAAGCGCCATAGATAAAAAGGGTTTTCCGGCCTGGCCAGCCCTGTAAGTAGGCGAAAAAGATTATCAGAATATTGAAAAGCTGAAGCAAGATGAAGGGTAAAAATGAATTGTTCCTGATCGCAAGCAGGTAAAAAATGAAAGAGGCGATGGGCAGACCGGCTAACACGCGGGCGGTTTTGGGTTTAAAGTTATCGAAGAGAGCGGCCAGCCCTAAAGAGGCGCTAAAGAGCCCGCCAAAGATCATTGTGCCGTATTTTTGCAGTGTAAAGAAGGTATAATTGTTGATGTGGTAGAGCGTGCCGCAGAGCGTCATGAGCGCCAAAAAGAGGAATGAAGCGGCAAAAAGCGAGGCGGGGGACGGCTTCTGGCGGAGAGAGTTGAAGCAATAAAGGCTAAAGATGAGGATGGGGAGATTGGTTAGAACGGTGATCGGTTCCTGGATGGGCATGAGGAGATTATAGCAAAGTATAAAAGGCCTTGAAAGAGAGAAAAAATGATGAAATACCAATCAAAATCCGACGATAATATCATAGTGGAAATCAGTCGCTTGAATTTTCAGAAAATCGGAGGGCTGTGATGAATAAAAAAATGATTCACGTTTTCATTTTTGGTTTTCTTTTATCTTCAACTTTTATTTTGCCCTCATTTGCTGATTCAGAGTTTAAAATATAGAAAAAATGCGACACTTGATATCAATAACTTTAATAATTGTATTTTTTTCTGCCTGCTTGTTGGCTGTTCCTTCATGGAGTGGTGGGATTGGCACATCTGATCGGCCTTCATATTGGGGGGAAATATTATTAACAGCTGTTGTTGTTGTTGCAATTGTTTATGTGTCAAAGGTTTTCGGAGAAAGGGTGTCAAAATATGATTATGTGGAAGGATGGGTTGATAGTAAAAATACAGACAAAAACGATAAACTTTACGAATCTGGGACTATGACAATAATAACGGAATGTGTTCTTTACTCAGAACCATCAACAGAAGCAAAGCCTATATTTACTTTACCTGCGGGATATAATGCTTCCATATATGGGGTTAATGATAAAGAACATTGGATTCCGCTCGGTTTTTCATCTTATAGCTTGAATTGGGAAGAAAAGCCGAAGATCGGAAACCTCTGGTATAAAATTAAGATTCCAGTTGAAAAACAAGGAAGATCTTATTCAGAAAAAATTGAAAAGGCGGAAGAAAAATACCTTGAAGAAAAGTATTAGTTTAATGAAAAAATATAGAAAGGAAATCTATGATAAAAAGTAAAATAGTTTTATTATTTGTTGCTGTTTCAATTTTAATGTTGATTTTCCCTTCCTACGGGGCCGAAAAATATTCGAATGAGGTTTTGAATTCAGAGAGAGGGAAGGCGGCCCGAATAGGGGCGTTTCTGGGAACGAATAATATGTTCGGATTAAGTTTCTACTGGACTGAATTATACTGGTCTGGATTGGATAATTGGGCACCTCACGGATCCATTTACTATGGATCAATATATTATAGGAAAGGAGATTCTCCGGATGATTATATTATAGCGTCAGATGTTGCATACAAAATTTACAATAATCAAGTTGAATATAATAAGTTTAATATTTATCGCGGCATTGGCTTGGGCTATGCAAATGTGCAAAACCCAAATTATGGAAGTTTTACGGGCACATATGTTAGTCATACAAAGTATGATTACCTGTATATTTCCGGATATTTAGGTGCAATATATTGGGTAGATACTTCTTGGGGAAAAGTGTTGGATTATTTTATTGAGTTGCAGCCAATTATTGGGAGAGACGGACTTATCCTTCTTTTGAAATTAGGAGTGGGAAGGTTATAATGTGATCGTGCGATGAAGAAAAACTTACTGTTAATTTTAATATTCTTTATGATTGGCTGGAGGGTGGGGGCCTCCGCCTCGATAATCCAAGGTACTATCACCTATCCTGGATATTTAATAGTGTTAATCCATGGGATAAATGGCAATGCCGGAGGATGGATTGGTGTCGATAATTATTATACAGATGTAAACTACGATATCAATGATGTGGACAATTATAATAGATATGGGGGTTTTAAGAAATATCTTGAGAAGCCCGTTACTGAAGGAGGGCTGGGGCTAAAAGGTTACGTTTATGCTTACACTTTTTCGGTTCCGGTCGGGTCCGCAATAAATAATGCTAGGGAATTGGGCGATAGGAGTTATCATAACCCAGATCCTGAAATGAATGGTCTTTGCTGGTTAGAAAAAGCGAAAATAGATTATAAAAATAATTTTAAAAAACTACATGGCCGAGAACTGGGTCTCGGAGAAGTCCCAGAAAAATACATACTTGTGGCGCATTCATTTGGTAATTTTGCTCCCAGAGGATATGTTTATTCCGATCAACTAAAGCAGCTCTATCCCACTGGATTTTATAAGAATGATGTAGATAAGGTTGTATTTGTTGACGCAGCTTTGAAGGGTTCTACTAGCGCTTATGTTTCAGTCTTAACTAGCTATGGCATTGCCTCCTCCGTTTCTGATAAATTGAATGATTTTATGAAGGGCAGCCCAAGTAATTTGGTTGAAAATGCGTCAGAGGCAGTCAACGGGAATATCGGGAAATATATCCAGGATCAATTACTTGGTGGGGATATATTTGGCCCATACCAGCTTGGAGCGGATTTATCTGGCGCATTTATTTTATTGCCTAAAGCATATGATGCCTTGTTTGGTTTAAGAGCCCCTAGCTCTGCGTGGGGTGGGTTACCCGATATAATTCCAACCGGCAATACCGTAAAGATATTGGGGAATGTTATTCCCCTTGATCCGTCACTGGAACCATCGTATAGCATTATTTATGGTACCGGAATACCAGTTTTTGAGCCTTATGGCACAGCATTTAAAGAAATAGGGCAACTATTTTCAAACTTGAAGTATGACAAAGATAGTGACACATATAATGCCACCCACGGAGATGGGTGGGAAAGTCTTATGATCGGTAGCGACTCATACGACATTAGAAACCGTTTAGAAAAAGATCTATTTGGTAAATTTATGGATTTGAATTATCAGAAAATGACAATATTTCACCCTTCATTTTACGGGCTGTCGACGTCTCAATCTAAATTTTTAAGTTTGCAATTCGCAAGATTTATGGGGGGATTTTACACTAACGATGGAGATATGGTAATTGATGCTGCAAGCCAAAAGGGGGAAGGGTTATCTTTTTTAAAGGATGCCCCAAGATATAATAAAATCTTTAAATCTGAAGGATTTGAGAAATATTTAAATGAGCAGTTTGTCGCGGAAGTAGCAGTCACTGAAGCAGCCATTGCCGCTGCGGCTGCCGTTGTCGCATTAGGAGGAGTCCCTTACCCGGTTGCATGGCAGAGTTTTTGGTGGATGAGATTTATTCCAGCCCTCAGCCTTATTGATAAAGTAAATTTTTATAAAAATGAAATTAATTATTCTGTTGGTGCTCATGGAAATATTTTAAAAGAAAATACGCTTTTATCGCAAGCTTTGCTGGACAGCCCTGCTATTACTACTATATTGAGTTTACAGGCGACTTGGGAACCGGCTGCAACATCAGAATCTGGGGCTTCGCTTGAAACTTCAAGCTTGCATTTTTCCGCCTCTTCGGTTCCCCCTGGTTTTGAATCGGTCAAAGTCAAAAGCGTGACCGAAAACAGGGCCGCCAGCGGCACTGTCAATCTGCCTGTCCCGATGACGCTTAAAGTGCTGTCTGCTTCAGGGGAAGGGGAAAGAAAATATATCACATCCATGACCCTGACCAAGCCGCCTTCGCGGATCGCCGGAAAGCTGAACTATCTGGTCCCGAAATTGATGAAGAAATTTGAATATTCTTTTAATTTCGCCGCCTGGAAGTCGATCGAAGGGGTCAATCCCGAAACAGGGGAATTTGTTTTGGAAAATATGCCTTTTGCCGAAGGGCAAAATGTCATTGCCATTCGCGCCGAAAATGCCGTCGGTATCAAGTCCAGCCAATTGCTGAAGATCATCCTTAACACCATCCCCATGGTCCCCTCCGAACTCTCTCCCTTGCCTGGGACTTTTACCAAGAACAATCAGCCGACCTTTAAAGGGAAATTTGCCAAATCATCCTATAGTGAAGATCCGCTGGAAAATGTCAGTTTAACAACTGCCAAATTAATGGTCGGGACTGAAGAGGTAGATGTTACCGGGCAGGTCAAAACCACGGTCGGCGGCGGGACCTACGACAAGCATATGTTGTTTGAATATACCCCGACCGAGACGCTTCCAGATGGCCAGTACTCTTTAATGGTCGTTGCGAACAGTAATGTCGGGGTCTCCCAGGCGGTCATGGACATCACTATCGATACGCGGGCCCCAACTATTGCCATGGTCCCCATACAGCCATATTCCCCCCGCGCGCCAGCCACGATCAAATTCACCTCATCAGATGAAGCTTCTCCTAACCTCGCTTCCATCCGCTGCGAACTGTTCGATCTGAACAATAACCTCGTCACTACGATCGCTACTTCCGACGCGCTCTCCAAAGGCGATAATTTCTTCAGCTGGGATGGTGGTATAAATCCGAAATCCGAAATCCTAAATCCTAACAAGGTGCCTGACGGCGATTATCTAATAAAGATCACTGCCTCCGACCTGGCCGGGAACCAAGCCGTAGCCAAAACGCCTATCACAATTGATTCGACCCCGCCAATTGTTGCCGGAGTTGATGTTACTCCCAATCCGATGACCTCAAAGACGACGGAAATGGGCCTGACCGCGCGAACCAGCGAAAAGGCACAGGTTATCATTAAACTAGTCAATACCTCCAAAAACACCACGACTGCCTACCTGGCCCAAGCCACTCCCAACTCCGAACTCTCAACTCCGAACTATCTAGCTTCCTACACTTGGAAATACGATTCCGCCTTTGGCGGATTCATGGCCGGGCCGGAAGATGGTCTTTACCGGGTAGAGGTTGTGGCCAGAGACGACGCTGGGAACGAAAGCGTCCCCCGGACCCTCGAAGCGATCAGGATCGATCGGACTCCGCCGGTCATCTATGGCCAGCTGGCCAGTCCCTATGTCTTGGCCAATAGCGGAGCGAATGCTTATAAAAGCACCATATCATTTAATCTGTCAGAAGATAATGATGTGGCTGATAACAGGGGTAAGGGGATAGGGCCAAGGGTCAAGGTGAAACTGTATAACTCTAACTCCGGCCAACAGGTTGGTTCCCCGTGGGAGTTGACGACCGAAAGAAGTCTCGTCTTTAACGCCGCCGATCAAAGCATTTACCCTAAAGGTGCTTATCGTTTTCAGTTGATCGCCGAAGATGATGTCGGCAATATCGGCCTAGCCTATGCCTCCTGTGTCAAAGATGGGATCGCTCCGGTCATTTCCAACCCGGCAGAAGACGGGTCGGAAGTATCGGGAATGATCTCGCTCCGCGGCACTGCCATCGATCCGGATTGGACGAACGATAGACCATTTAAAAAGTATAGCGTTTACTATCGTAAGGGTAATACCCCTCTCCCTGTGGGAGATGGTATGTCAGCCTCGGCCTTAGCGGGTGAGGGCTGGGAAACATCCGCGATCGAAGTCCCGCTCATAAATCGGGGGAACAGCTCAACGGCCAATAATGTTTCTCTGCGCCCTTTGCAGAACGAGGCTACTCTCGCTTACCTTAATACCGCCCTGCTGGAAAACGGTCAGGAATATACGGTTATGGTTGTGGTGGACGAGGAGGGTGGGGAGTCGTTAGCTGTAACTCGGGCAATAAAGATCAACAACGATGAAATGACCCTTGCTTCTCTCAAAATGCCCTATGCCAAACTAAAATCATTCCCTTCCGATGTTGCTTTCAAGTCGGATGATTCCGTCAAGCTCCCCATCGGCTTTATCAATAGTGTCAAACCGGCTAATGTTTATGTTGAAATCATAAAAGCATTGAACCCTCTCCCTTTGGGAGAGGGGGGACCGTCGCCTACGGCGACGGTGGGTGAGGGCTCTAGCGTTGCCTTCTTCAAATATTATCCTAATATTCTCGGCGCTCCTTTCATCGGCAAACCCGATTATAAAGCCGGAACAGACCTTGGCTATTTTATCTGGAGCGATGATGACGGTTATCATCTCCGCTGGTCGGCTGACGGAAACAATCATAAGTTTACCGGCAGTATTGTTCTTGTCGGTTCAGGGAGCTATACAGATATAAAACAATATGGCGGCGGGATAAAAGTTCAATCGCCGCTTATAAGCTGGGATACCTCGATTTCCGGCGGGGAGGGCGGCATAGATTTCAAGATCGGATCAGGGCAGTTAATGATCACGGCCAAAACTGACGATGATCCGGCTAACCCTTCGATCTATGCTGATAACGTCTTTCTCGGTATATCAAAATACGCCCAGACCTATCTCCCGATAATGATCGATGTGGCCGGACAGCGATTGGTCGATATGACCAACCTGGGAGGACAACCGGCTGAAGCTAAACCGGCTAACCTTGAGCGGGCAACGCAAACGGTTCTCTGGGACGGCAAGTTCGACACCGGCGGCTATGTCGATAACGGGACATATATTATCCGCCTCCGGGCGGAGGGGACTGATGGGCTTGGGGTAGCGACCGATGAGGCGATCATCCAGGTTAAAACCCCTTATGAATTTGCCGTCAAAGAGATCACGCCCAATAACCGCGAATTTACTACGATCGGTCTCCCCGATAGGGTGACGATCCAATATAGTGTTTCCAAGGACTCGATCGTTAACGCGCTCGTCCAGAAATCGAACGGCGAACTTCTGGCGACTTTGGCCAACGGCGAAGAAGTGTTAGGTGTTCAACCTAATAACCCCCATGCTCTTAGCTGGCGTGGTAATTATCCTGATCCGGAGAGCGGTTTAATGGCCGGGCCAGGGGATTATAAGCTGATACTGAATGTCATAGCCAAAGATGGGAGTGACAGTAAACAATATGAGGTTAATAATCTTAAAATCACTTCGTTTACTTCTGATCTGACTAAGGCTAGTTTAGCGCCGCTTGGTGAGGAAGTCGATTTTAACAACGGGGTCACGAGCCAAAAGATCAGGTTAGCCGAAGGGGAATCGCCTTATTATGTTGATATCAAAGGGATCGGGCGTTATTTTCCACCTAAGGATTTTAACTATACGCTGACCGCAACGGGGGGGCAAAAGATTACCACCTATCCATATGTCCCGTTCGCCGCTTTGATGCATCGGGGCTTTAGGGCAGTGGATACGAAAGTTAAAGTTACATTTAAAATTCATGCCTGGAATCATTATTTGGGTGCTGAAGATGATGTAGTAATGTTTGGTTACAAAGTTGGAACCTGGTGGAACCCGTTCAAGTGGAGAAGGGAACGTGAGGAACGGGTTGAAACAGTTTGGCTGGAAAAGGACAATCTGCCTGTTGTCGGCGGCAAGGGGGTTGTTTTCAAACAAGGAGATGAAGCAAAGGGCTATCAATTCGAATTTGATACCAATGCCTGGTGGCCGTGGAATTGGGATGATTATAATTGGAGCAAACCCAATCCCGGCTCCGGTATTGATGCAATTGATACATATATTGAGGTATACGCAAAAGATGGTTCGTTTGTTTTGGATAATACTTTTAGCGATCTTTTGCCGAATACGGGCGTGGCAAGGACAATTAAAGGTGTATTTAAGGCGGAGAATGTTGGAACTCCTTATTCGACATCCCATTTGTATAATGAACTCCCCAAGTCTTACGGCGCTTATCGCGTAAATCTGACGCTTCAGCTGGAAGCACCTATCGCTTATTCCCGCCTCACCAACCGCTTCGTCCCCTGGATTGGCTTTGTTGATAAGTTACACCCTGCGAATGAGCCCGTAAACTTTAGCGGCTATCTGGATAAACTTGATAAATTAGGCTTCCCCGGCAGGGATTATTTTGTCGGGCCGACTGCTGTGACTAAAACCGCCCCGCACCTGGGGAGTTATGACACGACTCTGTTCCCCGGGAACACGGGGGCGCTTGCTTCCGTAACGGGTAAAGTAGACGGAATGGATATTAGTGAGCCAAAAGTTGCCGAGATCAATAATAAAGCTAATTCGAAAATGAGCGGAAACGCGACGGATTACACTTCTTACCTTTCCGATGAATATCTTGAGTTTATACCGATTACAGCGCCGCTTAATGGCCAATATGAGTATAACGGTAATGCGGTCTCGGGGGTTTTATCCTTGACCCAGCAGAGTTCATATCCCTTTATGGCGAAAACAGAGTTGATCTACGCCGCTAATACGAGCGATCATCCCTCTCCCTTTGCTTTCAGCTGGCCGTTAAGCGAGTCTGAAATATCAACTTTCAACACTGAACAAACAAACCGAAGAAAAATATTGGATAAGGAACAGGGTGGTGATCCGCAAAAATACACTGGGACATCCGCGGACGGCACTTGGTGGGAGCTGGACCCGGCTGAACTCGCGCAGAGAAGATTAAGCCTCAATAACGTTAATACCAAGACCCTGGCGGCACAGGTTAGATATGACCAGGGAGAGCGAGCCAGCGTTTGGAAATCCGGGACAAGTAACGCCGGACAGTTGTTAAGTCTCCCCGGTGATTTCACTGTCCTGAACCCGAAATACTCAATAATTGGTAATACCTCCGGGATATCCGTCCGGCTAACGGCGGATTCCCCTTTGGGGGCAGTTGAAGCGGAAGACAATGACAAGCAGGGACTCGCCTGGACGACCGGCGACGACCTCAATCTGATCGGGCAGGATGGCCTGGTCCGCAGCAGTTTACTGGCTTTCAACGACAAAGAATTTCTAGGGACCCGCACTCATAAGATCGCTGATCATTACGCGATCAATCAAAACGATTATAGGTCTGCCGCCGCGCTTAAATACACTTTTCTAAAAAGAAATCCTTATATCGATGACGGCATTAGCCCGGTTGATAACCCTAATCTAGTGATCTCCAACTGGCAGGTTAGCGTCAAAGACAGAGCAAACACCAATAATCAGGATATCACAGTCAAACAGATCACTTCCAATAGTCGGCGCCTGGATGACACCTTTGCTTTAAAGCTTAAGCTTAACGCTGCGGAAGCGCGCTATATCGAGATAACAGGAGCGGCCCCTGGCGCATACGAGCTGATGTATTTTGACGGTAAAAGCTGGGCCAGGATACAGGAATCACTTGATAACAAGCCGGTATCCGGCCGCCTGGCCTGGTGGAACGTCTCCAGGCTAAACGGCAAATACACCGTGTTATTGAAGTCTGGCGGTCTGGTGGCGACAACCGACATAAATATTGGCACTCTGGTCAGGAAAGATGAAACGAAGTCAGCCTGGAGCGCGTATAAGCGCGCCGAGCTCCATTTCCCATCAGGCGCTTTCGTTAACGGCTCTAAGCTTGTTCAGGATCAACTGGTAACCATTACGCCGGTGACGATGACCGAGCTGAAAATACGTAACCGGCCGATACTTCTAACCCATGGGCCGATCGTGGAGATCAAGCCGTCTCCCTGGAAGTTCGCGGTCAGTACGCTGGAGGGAATTGATCGGCGGCCATCCCTAAAATTTGTGTATACATTCGATGACCTGGTTGAACTGGGTGTTGATGTCTCAAAGATCGCGACAGGCACGGGTAAAGTGCAAAAAGATTTGATGCTTCCCTGGAATATCCATCAGGTTACCGCGGCGGGTGATCTGCAGATAGTTTCTGATAATTACCAGGAAATTCAGGAAAACAACGGTGAAAAACAATATGTCTTTTGGGCGGCACTCGATCACTTTTCAACCTATGCTCTGCTCAACGGCAAGTTTTCCCTCTCCGCCCCGATGATCTTTGCCGACAGATACATAACCAACAAAGATACGGTCACCGTTTACGGCACCGCCGAGCCGGAATCAATTGTTACCCTGTATGTGAAAACAGAAAACATTGTGCCGGATGCGGAAAAAGGTGAGTCTTATCAGGCGAGGATGACGGCCGAGAAGGGGACCGGCAATTTCAGGTTTGAAAATGTTTCGCTCCCGCAAGAAGGGAATAATTATATCTACGTCACTTCCCATCAGGAAAGCGACAAGAACGTCCGCACTTTCAGCGATGTGACGGTTGTTAAAGACACCGTCCCGCCTTCCGTCGAAGCGTCGCAGAACCTCTATGCTTTCTCGCCGAACGGGGATGGGAAGTACGATAGCGTGGACTATGCGCTGAAAACAAACGAAAACGGGAAAATTTACCTCTCCGTAATGAGTAACGCGAATGGCGTAACGCGTACATTGTTGAATCAAGAAATATCGGCGGAAGCCAACAAAGAGGTTAAGCTGACCTGGACAAAGGAGTCGTTCCTAATTTACCGACGGGACAACATGACCGGCCAGTGGATTTTGTTTTCTGAAATCCCGATCAGCGAGCGGCTGGCCGATGGTGAGTACAACACGACAGTTTACGCGATCGACGAAGCCGGGAACATTGCGAATAACGTCATCAGCCAGACCATTGTCGACACCACTCCTCCTGCCGTCTTAGGTCTCAACGCCGATCCCAATCCCTTCACCCCCAACGACGATGGTGTAAAAGATACGACGAAGTTTTGGTACAAATTCTCCGAGCCGGCCTATACAACTTTAAATATTTATCGTGACGATGGCAAACAATTTAGAAACCACGAAGGGGCAACAGAAAACTTTTCTTATCCAACCACAAATAAGGAACCGCGACTTCAGTCGCAGGTTCCGTCTTCCGGTCAGTGGGAGTGGGATGGTAGGGGCTCGCGTAACGAACTCCTGGGCGGCACCTATAGCTGGGAAGTCTATGCCGAGGACTGGGTCGGGAATTCGACAACTTCTGAAATTAAAGCGGTCGTTGTTGACCGTGTGCCAACCTTGATCCCCTATGCTTTTGCCGAACCCGATCCGTTCGCGCCGGTCAGTCCGAACAACAGCTATACGGAGATCAAGTATTATTTAGCGCGGGATAACCTAAAGCTTTCCGTCTCCGTGCTGGGCGGCGAAAATAAGGCGATCAAAACCCTGGTTAATAATGAGGTCCAGGGCAAGGGGGAGCATACGGCGCGCTGGTACGGCGACTTTGACGGTGATTATGCCGGTTCGACCGCTTCGGCTAATAAATACCGGGTAGGGGACGGCTCCTATGAATTTAGAGTCTATGCGGCTGATCCCGACGGCGGCCAGCCGGCCGATGTCACCAACACGGTGCTGGTCGACAATATTCCGCCCTATATTTCCATCAAGCCGGTGGAGGTTGATTACGCGAAGAAGACGGCAAAGTTAAACTATAATCTGCCCGAAAACGCCAGCGTCGAAGCCGGCGTCTATGACGCGGAGGGGAATTTAATTGAGAGGCTGGTAACCGGTGAAGCCAAAACACCGGGCGATTATTCTCTGGCCTATGCTCTTGACCCTCTGGCCCAGGCCCCATTCCGTTACTTTAAGATCGTCGCTCGGGATCGGGCGCGCAATGAAGCGGAGAGGACCTCGGAGACATTTTCCGTCGCGCCCAACCAGTTCGGGGTAACAAGTCAGGTAATTCCCGCGACGTTCACGCCGAACGGCGATTCTCTCAACGACCAAACGCGCGTCTCATACAACATTTCCGGCGGAGTGGGGCCGTACACTGTTTCGATCAATATCGTGAATGGGGTGGGAGCGACGGTTAAGCGGCTGGTTGAGAATGAAAGCCAATCCGCGGGGACATGGTCGTTCTACTGGGACGGCAAAACCGACGGTGGGCAATTAACAGCAGACGGCAATTATGAGTGTGTTATAACCGCGAAGGATAAACTAAACACGATCCACGAATCACGATCCACGATCCTCGTCGTTTCCACCCGTCCCACGGTCGACCTGTCGACCAGCCTGCCAATCTTCTCGCCCAACGGCGATAACTCGAAGGACAAAGTCACATTTAATTATTCGATCAACTATCCGACCTTCTATATCACCGGCGAAGCGTTAGTTAAACTTGAAGTTCTCAATTCAACCGGTGAAGCGGTCTGGAGCAAGACATTCAATCACACCGCCGGAAGTTATGTATACGAATATGATGGGGCGGGCCTGCCTGCCGGCAATTATTATGTCAAAATCTCGGGTGAAGACGCGCTGGGGACGACGGCGATACCCAAGACGGTAAATTTGCAGGTTGATTATGCCAAACCGATAGTTTCAATCCAGCCGATTAGTCCGAATCCTTTCTCGCCTTATGTGAATGGCGTTAAGGACCAGACGGTCATCAGTTATACGCTGGCCAAGTCGGCTTACATAACCATAAAGGTAAAGCAGGGCGATACGGTGGTCAGAACTTTGCGGAACAATCAATGGACGGAAGCATATTTGGCATTTGGAAACCGCGACGTTCAGTCGCAGGTTTCCAAGAATATCAGGACTTTTGCAATTCCGACGCTGACCTGGGATGGGAAAGATGAAACCAACAGCTTTGTGGCTGACGGAAACTACTCGATTGAGATCTCGGCGCTTGATCCGGCGGGCAATTCGCATCTGGTCAGTCAGGAAGTTGGGGTTGATAACACTGTACCGGCAGTCCCGGTTGTTGGCCTTTTGCCTGCCAATACGAATGAGACGATGTCGATTGTTGCCGGTACCGCAGAGTCGAACTCACAGGTTAAAGTATATATTAATGATAATTTAGTCAGCTCTGGAACGGCTTCTGTCGAGGGGAATTTCTCCATTCCCACGACTTTAGTCGTGGGTGTCAACACTCTCAAACTCGATGCCACCGACGCGGCGGGAAACACGTCGGCAGCTTCCACCAGTCAGGCAGTTATCTATGAAACCGACGCGCCGATTATTTCCAGCCTATCTGTTTCTCCCAATCCGGCCAAAGCCGGGACACTCACCTTAACCTTCACAGTTTCAGAAACACTTGAATCCGATCCGATCGTCAAGATAAATACGGAAACCGCGACGTTTAGTCGCCGGTTTCCCGCTTCAACCGATTTGAATTATGAGTACATATACAACGTCACCTCATCCGACCAGCAGGGGGCGGCAGCGATTACTATTGCGGCGACCGATCTTGCCAACAACCTAACCACCCATCAAGCTAACAACCTCTTAACGATCGATACGATCCAGACAACCGTTAGTAATATTGATCTGGATGTCGAAGGCAATCCCAGAGGTTCCAGCCCAACCACCTATGCCAAACTAGGGAGCAAGGTTAAAGTTGACTTCAGCGTTTCCGAGCCGCTACTGGCTGATCCCGTTGTCCATGTAGGGACAGGGTTTATCCCTGTCCAGGAGAGCAAGACCATTTATTCATCCAGCCGCGTCGACTATTCATATTCCTACACGATTGCCTCTTCCGACGCCGACGGCACAACACCGGTTTCAATCGAGGTAACAGATTTGGCCGGCAACTTGACCCTTGCACCTTGCCCCTTGACCCTAATGGTCGACAAAGGGTCGCCGACGATTGAAGCTATTGCTGTTTCACGCGATCCGGCGAACGAGGGTTCCGTCGATATTACTTTCTCGGTTACCGACAGCCCCGGCGGTTTGATTAACAATCCAACCATTGAAGTGACGCAAAATAATTACACTACTTTCAAATATCTTGCTTCACTAATTTCCGGCGGCACATATCGAACGACCTATACTATTCCTGCCGACAGCAGTTATGATGGCACAGCCTCTATTGTGGTTAAAACGACCGACAAAGCATTGAATTATAGTTCTGCTTCCCGGACTTTTGAAGTCGACACGAAAGATCCGACATTTGGCCAGGTCTCTTCAATAGTTTCGAGCAATAATGATTATCAGAAACAGGCCAAAGCCGGAGCAACGATAGTTATCAGTTTTGAGGCGTCGGAGACGTTAAGGGCGAATCCCGCTCCGCAAGTCAAGATTAATTCGAACTTCGCCGCGCCGATCGATCAAGCCGGCAATTACTATACTTACGAATATACAATTTTGCCGACCGACGATAACGGTCCGGCGACGCTCCTAATGTATGGCTATGACCTGGCCGGCAACTATGGGGAAGACACCGCGAGCGCCCTGGAGAGTTTTGTCATTGACTTGGTCACTCCCGAAGTGACGAAAGTGGTCAATCCGGGAGACAACGCCGATATGATAGCTACTCCCGCTCATTTCGCGACCAATTCGGACCCGAATGATATCTACGAAATAAATGGCGGGATTCCCAGGTCAACCACCCTGCATTACAAGGTTTCCGAAGATTCTAAAGTAACTTTAAGCATTCACAGGATTGCCAATACCGATAATACGACCGTTTACAAGAAAGAAGATTTTAATGACGCGAATAAAATAGTTAGCTTTGATATGGGGTGGCAGACGGGCGGGGTAGAGCAGACCAAAATGTGGAATGGGTATCTTGGGAGCGATCAGTATGCCGAGCCGGGTAAATACGCCTTTATCGTTAAGGCCAGGGACGCGGCAGGGAATATCACGGAGATAAAATATGGCGGCACGTTCTGGATACAGGACAATGTTTTGAAATTGATTCCGCCGGACCAACTGCTGACGAGCAATCCTGATCCGTTATTTATTTCGCCTTTTGGCAATAGCGATAATCCTGTTCAGAAGCGCGCGCGGCTTTACTTCCGCATCAATTTAGGCATAACGCCGGCCACGGTCTGGCCTGCGCAGTGGCTAAAGGCGATGGCGGTAGATATTGATTGGAGTAAATATTTAAGCTTGATGAAGAAGGTGGGTACCTATCGGGTAAAAGTTTACAACGAGGCTGGAACTTTGGTCTGGACCTCGCCGGCAAAAGAAGCATATTCGGCCAAAAATGAGTGGCTGGATTGGGGCGGAAGCGATGAGGCCGGAGTCAAAGTCCCCGACGGCAAATACCGGATGGTGGCTGAAATCAAAGATTTCCGCGGCCAGCCGGTTTACGAAAATACTCTGGGCGATAAGTGGGTGACGGTGGATAACGAGAAGCCGACGCTCCCGAGCCTTTCTGCCGTACCGTATAGCTTCTCGCCGCTTCCGGGAACGAATTCGGTTATCAATTTAACGACGCTGACCTATGAAGTGTCCGATAATAACAGCCAGGCAAAGATCGAAATCAAAGTTAATAAAGCGGGCTTGCCGGTCGTTGCTTTAACTGAAGAGGCCTGGCAGAGTAATGGAATTTATACCAGGATATGGAACGGTAACGGACAAACCGGGCCGGTTGGAACGGGTAACGCCGGCGGATTTACCGATGGGACATACACATTTAAAATTTCAGCGGTTGACCAGGCGGGCAACAGCGCGTCCGGGAATATTGATGTCATCGTTGACACAGTAGGGCCGTCTTACAGCCAGATAAAAACAGACAACGGCTGGGCGACACCCGGCTCTTGGTCAAACGATACCCAGCAGGCGTATATTATCTTTTCCGCCACCGACGAGGTATCCGGCGTTGACCGGACCGCGGGCTTTATCGACGGGGCGAACCAGGGAACGATCACTTCTCCCTGGCGTCCGACTTTTCCGGAAGGAACATATACGATGTATTTGAAGACCTATGACAAGGCCGGAGTTTACATCGATTCCGGGCCTTTCACCTATTTGATTGATACGATAAAGCCCTATTTTACGCAGATCAAAGTTGACAATGGTTGGGCAACGCCGGGCAGCTGGTCGCGGGATACCGACCAGGCCTATATCACTTTTGCCGCGGCTGACGCGACTTCAGGATTGGCCAGCGTTGAAGGCTTTGTTGACGGTGTCAGTAAGGGGACCGTTACTACTCCCTGGCGGCCGACCCTGCCGCAGGGGACGCGCACGGTATTCTTAAGGGCTCATGATGTCGCGAAGAATTATTTTGATAGCCAGGCTTATACATATTATATTGATACGGTCGCCCCATATTTTTCCGCGATCAATCCGAACAATGGCTGGGCGTCGCCGAATGTCTGGAGCAGTGACACCTCCGCCTACATTACTTTTACCGCGGCTGACGCGACTTCAGATGTGGACCGGGTTGAGGGAATAATTGACGGCGCCAGCCAGGGGACTATTACTACTCCCTGGCGGCCCGATATGAGCAACGGCACTCACCCTCTGGTTTTGCGAATTCATGACATCGCCGGAAACACGTCGGATACGGCTTACACGTATATGATAGACAATCTGGCGCCGTATTTGAGCATTAGCGGCCCTTCGCCGACTTTCAATCCTTATGTTGACGGGAGCGTAACGGTCAGCTTTAACCATTATGACTTGGGCAGTTCTGACCTTGCCTCGAGAACGGCAAGAATAAAATACGGCTCCAATACGGTCAAAGATTTGACGATCGACGGCTCCGGAGACATCCGCTCTGTTACCTGGGACGGGAAGAATAATAGCGGTGATTATGAGAATGAAGGGGACTATACGCTTGAAATTACGATAACAGATAACGCCGGGAACTCCATCACTAAAACCTCGACGATTTATTTGAGGGATGATCAGTATGGTGGGGCACCCCTTTTTGGCACGGTTAATCCTTATCTTGCCTATGATGGGAAATTATATTTAAGATTTGTTAATGGGGACAAAGATGGACCGATAATATATAGCGGGAATTATCGTCAGTATGAAAAAGCAATCCCTGCTGATTACGCAGTGAATTTTACTGGCACCCCGGTAACTGGTCCTCTCTTAGTGTCTACTCATAAGACCGGCCCAGCTAAAGTTACGGTCAATGGTGTTTCTCATGAGGTTTGGAATGAGGGAAGCGCGCTTTATTACAAGCGAGGATCATCTGAAAAGATTAAGATTGCTAGCTGTAGCGTATTTGTGGGAAGTAAAGCGATTTGTGTTGATAAAAATGATAATAATGCGTATATTGCATGGGCAGGCTATATGTCCGGTTCCCCTCCCGGCGGTGGCGTTTATCTAGCGATCCCCTCTATACAATTTCAGAAAATCCCAGTCAATTTTGCGCCAGTAAACGGGACAAATGTCGGGCCCATGTCTGTAATTGCCGGGGAAATAAATGTTGCCCTCTCCGCCCCCCTCTTACCCCCAACCCTCATCGCCCCGGCGGACAAGAAGGCCAACGTCCAATCTATCAGACCGACTTTTGAATGGAAACATCAAAGGAGTAACCAGTTAACAGTAACCAGTTACCAGTTGGATGTCGCGAAAAACGATGCATTCTCGATTGCCAAACAATCCTTTAATAAGTCCGCCAACTCTGGCTCTCCCGACAAGACCGACTCAACGCTCTACTATTACACTTACTCCATCCACGAGTTCGATCCCGGCCTGGAAAAAGATACCTATTTCTGGAAAGTAACCGCGCTCTCAACCAGCGAAGCGGCGACCTCCGAAGTCTGGTCGTTCACTATCCAGCCCGACCTGACCCTAACCGGCATTACCAACTATCCGAACCCGTTCAGCCCGAACCGGGAAACGACGAAGATCCGCTATAAGTTAGGTGCCGATGCCGATGAGGTCAAGATCAGGATTTATGACATCACGGGCTCATTAGTTATCGAGAAAGACGGCACCACCAACGGAGAAGCATCGAGCATTTGGTCAAAATATAACGATATAGAGTGGGATGGGAGGAATGGGAGAGGGGACTTGGTTATGAATGGGATTTATCCTTACGAAGTTGTAGCCAGGCTGGGGGATAGGTCGGTGAGTGGGAGAGGCAAAATAGCGGTACTAAAATGATAGAAACAAAATTCGAAATCCTAAATCCTAAACAAATTCCAATTACCGAAACTCCTGCCCGTCCGGCAGGCGGGCAAAATACAAAACGGTACGATCTGGAAGATAGAACATTGAAATATGCGGAAAGAGTCAGGAATTATATAAAGAAACTGCCCAGATCGATCACAAACATTGAAATTGGCGGTCAAATGTTTCGCTCGGCCGGCTCTGTCGGAGCAAATTATATTGAAGCCAATGAAGCTCTCGGGAAAAAAGATTTTGCAATGAGGATCAGGATATGCCGAAAAGAAGCCAAGGAAAGCCGCTATTGGCTGAATCTAAGTGAGCCGGCAGAACAAGAAGAAGCGGAGAGGCAAGGACTGCTTCAAGAGGCGACTGAATTGATGAAGATTTTTGGTTCGATTTTGGAGAAATGCAAATGATTTTCAGATTTCGGTCATTTAAATTTAGAATTTGTTTAGGATTTAGTGTTTTGTATTTGTTTTGGGCAATGACCTTACCGGCAGTTGCCCAGGGCCAGGCTGGTCTCGACCTTGCTATTCTAAATGCCGGCGTTGGCGCTCGTCCGCTGGGAATGGGCTCGGCTTTCACGGCCATTGCGGATAATGCCGACGCTCCCTACTGGAACCCCGCCGGGCTCGGACTGCTCAACAAGAGCGAGATAACCACGATGCAGACGAGACTATCGTCTGACACCGACCATTACTATGTCAGCTATATCCAGCCGGCACTCGGCGGCACGCTCGGTATCTCCTGGGTCCAGGTTGGACTGGGGAATATCAACCAAACCTCGGCCGAGGTTGATTTCCACAATGAGGTCCAGAATATCAGCATCTTCAGTTACTTTTCAAATGCTTACTTGATCGCTTATGGCAAAGAACTAAGCGATAAGGTCTCACTCGGCTTAACCGCGAAATATTTGAATTCTGACATGACCAATATTGCCGGCGGCCAGGGTAGCGGATATAGCGTTACCCCCGGGTTGCTGATTACGATTAGTAAAACAGATGTAGGGACGGGGCTTGTCCCCGTCCGAACCGATCGGACAACCACAAGGGTTGTCCCTACATTAACCTTGGGGATCAAGGTTGACGAGCTCATCAACCAACAACAGTGGGGAACAGGTACGATCGAACGAGTCCCACCGAAGCTACGGCTTGGCTTGGCGTACAAGGAACCGCGAGGTTCACTCGCAGGTTCCTTGTTTGCCCTCGATCTCGCCCAAACGATCAAACCGGGTTATTCGCCCGAGCTTTCAGGCGGGTACGAATACAGCCTGGGAGGTTTGTCCCTGCGCTTGGGCTATGCCGATAGTGGGTTGACCGCAGGGGCCGGTTTCCAGGTCAACCACACGCGGGTTGACTACGCCTACGTTACCCAGCGGGCCCTGTCCCGGGATAATGTTCACCGGATCTCGCTTTCGGGTATTTGGTGATGGCGAGTCGGAGAGGTTGGCAATGGCTGACCATAGGACTCTTTTTTGTTTTACTCCTCGCCGGGGCGGCCACGGCGGAAGACGACCGCCTGACCAACGACTATTCGTTCAAGTTCTATCCAGCTTACCCGCCGCTGATCGGCCGGGAGATGACGGTCCGTATCCGCATTTTTTACCCGGCGAAAAAAGTGACCCTCTATACCGACCGTGAGCTGGAGATCCCGCTGACTTATCGTGAAGGGTACTGGTGGGGGAAATTCACCATTCCCGACGATTACAAGGAGGGTTGGCATTTCTTTACCGTCTGGACCCGCCGGCTCGGTTTTCAGTGGACCCGCTTCAACCCAGTCTGGAGCCATTCCCTGCTTTGGTATCAGGCGGTTAAACAGTCGACAGTCGACAGTCTTCAGCCGTCGAGCCAAGAATTTATAGCGCCGTTTGATGTTACGTCCGAAGAAGCCGTGTTGATCGTCACGGGTGAGGCGGTCACGGTGACGGTTGCCTCGCTCGAGTCGCTCCCGGTCATCATTAAAGGGTCAAAGACCCTTGCTTTCTCGTCGCAAAGTATCGAGGGGAGCAAGGAAGGGTTTGTCCCGGGACAGACCAGAGAAGAGTCGCTCCGCCTCAATATTGCCGGGAAGAAAGGCGAGACGGAGATCGAAGCCAACCTGATCAGCACCAGCAGTGCCGGTTTGAGCCAGGTCGGCCAGCGCGACGATAAAGTGTCGGTCCGGTTGCGGCAGGGGAGTACCGAGGCTTATCTGGGCGATTTCACCTCCGACCTGAACGAAACAGAATTCACCCGGCTGGACAAACAGCTCTCCGGGGTCCGCTTAAAAGGAGATTATGGCCGCTACGGTTTTGCCGCCCTTTATTCGTCGCCCAAGGGTGAGTCGAAGTTCGTCCGGCTCTATGGCGATGGGACGCAGGGACCGTACCGGCTTGACGCGGCGCCGGTCGTCATCGACAGCGAGCGGGTCTATGTCGATTTTCTCCTCCAGAAGCGGGGCGATGATTACAATATCGACTATAACGCCGGGACGGTCAATTTTATCCGGAAAACGATCGATCTCAAGTCGGTCCTGACGATCAATTACGATTACCGGCAAACCCTCTACGGGCACGCCACGCAAGGGTTGCGCGGTTTCTATAAGCCGGCGCCAAACCTGAAATTTGGGGCGACCTATCTCGACGATTCTGACCTGACGGCCGGAGCGGCCGACATCCTGGCGACTTTGACCGGTGAAGCGGTCGTTCCCCAGGGCCATTCTGTCGTCGGAGCCGACGGGAGCTTTGTCTCCGAGGCGCTGGCGGCCAATGGCGAGGTTGCCCTGTCACGGCGGAACCTGAACCTGCTTGCCGCCGGGAGCGAGGAGTCCGGCCTGGCGGCTAAACTCGACTTGAGCGGCCAGCTCGGCCCCTTCGGCCTGACCGCCCGGGGCAAACGGGTCGGCACCAATTTCCGGCCGATCGCCGCGGCTGACCCGAAGCAGGCTGTCACCGAATATGGCGGAAGCTTGAGTTTTCGCCCCGGGTCGCTTTTTGGCCTGATCGGTGATTATGGCTATGATAAATACACCCGGGACGGAGTGGTCTACGAGAACAGTAACAAAAATACCCGGGCCAGTTTGACGCCGGAGCGCTTCCCGTCGCTGGAATACCAGTTGTCCGAGAACGACGAGAGCAACGATCCGGTCAGCGGGAGCACGATCGGCCGGCGCATTACCAAAAATACGGCGGAGACGATCTGGCGCTGGGGTTTCCTCTCCGCGGCGCTTAAAGGGGGGAAGGAGGAGTGGTTGGTCAGTTCTCCGTCGGTCGAGGCGACCGAATACCGGCGGGTCAACTTCGGCTTGGCGACCGTCGGTCTCCAGAAAGCGACCCTGACCTCGAATGTTGAACTGGAAGACCGGAATGAACCGGATGGGACTGCTCCTTACCGGAAAACTTATAACCTGAACCTGTCGCTCTCTCCGGCCAAGCCTATTTTTCTCTCAACCTCGGTCCAGTATATCGAGGACAGTGCCCAGGGGATCACGAACGTGACCGACCTCTCGTACAAGTTCGAGCCGAACGACTACCTCCGGACCGATGGCAAATACACTATCCAGGCGGTCAACGAGGATTACGCCACGACCGAAGCGGTCGGAAAACACAGCGGCTCTTTCTCGCTCGACCTTAAGCCGGCCAAACAGCTCCGGCTCCGCTACCTTTACAAGCCGAATTTTACCCGGCTCGCCCGCAACAGCGCCGTTACCTACAATAACGAGCAGCAGCAGATCGAGGTCAACCTGGTCCCGCAGGGAGAGGCGGTCGTCGGCTGGCTCTACAAGCTGGGGCGGGCTTTTGATGTTTCCAAACTGGACTATCCCGATTACACGCTCAAGAACAACACCGCCGATACCGATTCCAATCTTTATACCGTGAAACTGGCCCCCCTCCAGTTCCTCTCTCTCGAGTTCAATTACGGACTGGATAACGCCCGCACTACCCAACTGATCACGGCCGAGCCGCTGGCTTACACCCCGGGGCAAAGTTTCGCCCGCAAGTTTGACGCCGTGGCCCGGACGTCGTTGACGGAAAAGGTCGCCATCGATTCGCGCTACACTTACCTGCGCGGCACGCAGGGGACGGGAGAAGCGGCGGATAATCTTGCCAACACGACGAGCCATACCGGAGCGCTCAAGGGGACCTGGAACCTCTCCGACGCCTGGAGCTTCAACCTCTCCGGCGCTTTTACCAAAACGACCGATCTCCTGGCCGCCGACCCGGTCAGTTACACGGTCACCCCGGGTTATGGTTTCATTTACCGGTACGGGGATATCTTGCGGGTCGACTTTGACTGCACCTACGCCAAGTCTTACGCCGGAGTGGCGGCAGAAGTGACCAGTTATTCTCTCCGGGCCAAATATAGCGTCAGCGAGTTCGTTAACTTTACTTTGCGCGCCAGGCGGGAGATCGGCAGCGCCCCGGATTACAAGCTGACCGATATCAGCGGTAACCTAGAGATCAATTTGTGATATAATATTAAGCAATGCTCACCCTGGGGATCGATCCCGGCACGGCGACAACCGGCTACGGCCTGGTCAGACAGGCGGGTAAGCAGCTCGAACATCTTTCATATGGCTGTATCCTCACGGCTTCAGATGAAGCGCCCCAGGCCCGCCTCGGTATTATCTACAAGCAGTTAAAAGCCCTGATCGTTAAGTACTCGCCTGATGTTGTCGCTGTGGAGCGGCTCTTTTTCGGCCAGAACACCAAAACCGCCATGGCGGTCGGCCAGGCGCGCGGGATAGTTCTCCTGGCCGCGTCCGAGTGCGGGATCAAGATCGCTGAATACACCCCGCTGGAAGTGAAGCTGGCGATCACCGGCTACGGCAAGGCGGAGAAAAAGCAGGTCCAGCAGATGGTCCGGGTCATGCTCCGGTTGGCCGATATTCCGAAGCCAGACGACGCGGCCGATGCCTTGGCCGTCGCCATTACCCATCTCCATTCCTACAAACTGAAAGGGCTGGGGCTGGTCGCCGCATGATCGCCCATCTCCGCGGGACCCTGGAGCATGTTGAGCCGACCCATGTCATTATCGACGTCAACCAGATCGGCTATAAAGTGAACGTCCCGCGCGCGGTCCTCTCCCGTTTACCGGCGCTCGGCCAGACGGTCAAGCTCTTTACCCTCCAGGTCGTGCGCGAGGACGATATTTCCCTCTACGGTTTTCTGGCCAAGGAAGAAAAGGCCCTTTTTTCCACCCTGCTTTCGGTTTCCGGCGTCGGGCCGAAACTGGCCATGGCGCTCGTTTCCGGTTTCCCGCTCGACCAGCTGGTGACGGCGATCGCCCAAGGGGATACGGTGTTGTTGTCCTCGATCTCCGGGGTGGGGAAAAAGACCGCCGAGCGGCTCGTCCTCGAATTGCGGGAGAAGATCAGCAAAGCTTACGCCATCAAGCCGTCGGATATGGCCCTGGGGGTCAAAGGGGACGGAGCGCTGGTCGCCGATTCGATCTCCGCCCTCATCTCGCTCGGTTATTCCCCCAAAGAAGCGCGCGAAGCGATCATGAGGCTCGACCTGGCCGAGGTGAAAACAGTCGAAGAGGTCATCAAAACCGCGCTGAAGGGTTTAGTCTAGCCTGCCCGCCGAGATGCGGGCCAGCACCCACTGCTCCGCCTGCCGCATCCACTGCCGGACCAAGACGGTCTCTTCTTTCCGATGGTCGATGAAAATCGAGTAGATGCCGAGTAAGTTCGCCCCCAAAATGTCCATGAACAACTGGTCGCCAAGCATGGCGGTTTCGGCCGGCTTAGACTGAAGTATCTTCATAGATTTCCAGAAAGCGAAGGGGAGCGGTTTAAAGCTTAGATGGATCGACGGGATCTTGAGCGTCTCGCTGAAATACTTGACCCTTAAAGGATGGCGGCTGTTGGAAGTGAGGCAGAGCCGGAACCCTTCCTGTTTGCGGGCATAGACCCATTCAAAGAGGGCCGGCAGGACATCATTTACTTCCCGCGGGATGAGAGTGTCGTCGATATCGAGGATCAGGGCGTTGATCCCGCGCTTTTTTAGCGCGGCAAAATCGATCTCCCGGATGTCCCGGACGATCTGGCCGGGACGGAACAATGACTTAATTTTCTCCCAAAATTCTTTCAATCCTCACCCCCTCCCTTCACTTCGTTCAGGGTTTCCCCCTCTCCATCAGAGATGGAGAGGGGGATTAAGGGGGTGAGGCGTTCAAACCAAAATTTTCCTTTCAGCCCCGCCAGCAGCTTTTCGTAATCGGCCAGAAAATCGGGCGAGACCATCAGCTTCAGGGTCGTGAAGGAGCCGGCGGCCGGTTTTGGGGTGCGGATCGCCGCCATCCCTTCAAAAGATTCGAAGAAAGGACAGAGAGCGTAAACATCCTCTTTTCTGACGCGCAAAAACAGGTTAATTGAATCTTTCATTTTCCCTCACCCATGGCGCCAAAGATTCTCACCCTCTCCCAAAGGGAGAGGGTATGTCGCTTTGCATGACACCTTCTCCCTCTGGGAGAAGGTGCGTAACTTTAGCGTATCGGATGAGGGCTGGGAGTGAGAGCCTTTCATATTTTCTCAATGTAGAAGAGAATGAGCGCGGGGAGGTCCCGGTAGATCTGGCGGTTGACCTCGAGCAGTTTAGCCGTCCGCTCGCCGGCCAGGGAGGGGTCGATCAGCGCCAGTCGCTCGAGGAGCACGTCGACGTCCGCCTGACTATAGCCGGTAAAGTTTGCTTCACCGGTCGAGCTGAAGAGCGGGCCGAGGAGTTTAACGCTGTCGCTCTGGTCGGATTCCTCCTTGTAACCCATCAGGAAGAGCTGGTGCCGTCCGGAGCGGAGCTCGCTCTCCCACAGTGCGTTGTCATAGTACCTGATCTGCTGCCGCTCGATCTTCAGTCCGAGCTGTTTCAACTCTTTCTGGACCTGTTTGGCGATCTCGATCGTCTTGACCCCGTCGGTGTGGAGGAGGGAGATGTTCTTCAGCTCCGGTTTGTTCGGCGGGAAGCCGGCTTTTTTCATCAGCGCCTTGGCGTAGGCTAGATTGTGTTTATATGGTTGGAGGTTCGGATCGAAGCCGGTCAGCCCGGGAGGGATATAACTGGCCGGGACCCCTTCGTCGCTGGCCAGGCCGCTGATAATGACCTGGCGATCAAGGGTGTGGGCGACCGCCTGGCGGACAGCGAGCTGGTTAAAGGGGACGGCCCGGGTGTTGAACCCGAGGAACCAGATGCCATCAAACTCTTTTGCTGTTGCAAAAGAGCAATGACCAATGACCAACATAACAATGACGAATGCGGGCAGGAAAATTCTACTTAAGCGCATACTTCTTCCGCCCCGCCTCGAAAATGTTGCCGCCTTTGCTATCTATAGCGACGATGGCGGGAAAGTTGGCGACCTCGAGCTGGTGGACTGCTTCGGCGCCGAGCTCGGGGTAGGCGAGGACCGAGGCTTTTTTAACCTGTTGGGAGAGGAGGGCGGCGACCCCGCCCGGGACGACAAAATAGACCGCTTTATATTTCTTGATCGCGGTGATGACTTCTTTTCCCCGGTCACCCTTGCCGATCATCCCCTTCAACCCCTTTTTCAGGAGGTCAGGAGTAAAGGTGTCCATCCGGGAACTGGTCGTCGGGCCGATCGAACCGATCACTTTCCCCGGGTGGGTTGGAGTAGGGGAAGCGTAATAAATAATTGCCCCGTTTAAGCTAAAAGGAGGTTTGTTTCCAAATTTAGCATGAGCCGCATCCCGCGCAGTATAAATGGTGCCGGAAATAAGGACCCGATCTCCGGCCCTTAACTTAGTAATAACTGGACCAGCCAACGGGGTTTGTAGTTTAATGATTTCTGATTTCGAGTTTATTTCGGATTTAGAATTTAGGATTTCGGATTTCATAGTACGATTTGCTTAAACCTATGCGCATGGCATTCTATGTTGACCGCGACTGGGAGCGACGAGATATGGCAAGGTTGCCGTTCGATGTTAACGGCCAGGGCGGTCGTCCGGCCGCCGAGCCCCATCGGCCCGATACCGAGCTGGTTGGCTTTAATCAACAGTTCTTTTTCCATTTTAGCGATATCGGCCGCGCTGTGGTGCTGGCCGACCGGCCGGAGGAGGGCTTTCTTGGCGAGAGTGGTGACCGAATCAAAATTACCGCCGATCCCCACGCCAACGATCAGCGGGGGACAGGCATCCGGCCCGGCACTGCTGATCGTTTCGATGATGAAGGCTTCTATTTCCGCGATAGTCGCGGTCGGCCGGAACATCCGGACGGCGCTTTTATTTTCTGCGCCACCACCTTTGGTGAGAAGCCCGATCTTGACCTGTTCGCCGGGGACTATTTCGGTATGGATAACGGCCGGAGTATTGTCGCCCGTATTTTGCCGCCCCAGCGGGTCGCCGGCGATAGATTTGCGGCAGAAACCTTCCGCGTAGCCGCGAGCGACCCCGGCGTTGACCGCTTCGGTTAAGGACCCTTCGGTTAGCTGGACCTCCTGGCCGATCTCGAGGAAGACGACGGCTGTGCCGGTATCCTGGCAGAGGGGCATTTTCTCTTGGCGGGCGAGCTCGCTGTTCTGGATGATCTGGCGCAAGATCTCGCGGCCGGTCGGGGAGGTTTCGTTCTTCAGCGCTTTATTCAGTGCTGTTATGACATCTTCGGCCAGGTCGGTGTTGGCCGAGATGACCAGTTTCCGGAGGGCGTTCGTTATATTTTTTACCGAGAGTTCTCTCATAGTTAAGTGTGGGGTATTACCGCTGTTAACGCCTTGACTGCCTGGCCCGCTTTTTGCAGAGCGCTCTTTTCCGCGGTGGTCAGGTCGAGCTCAATGATCGCTTCGATCCCGCTCTTCCCCAGTTTGGCCGGCACGCCGAGGCAGACATCGTTTAGCCCGTACTCTCCGGAGAGGAGACAGCAGGAGTTGATGATGACCTTTTGGTCTTTGACGATCGCTTCGGCCATCCGGGCGGCGGCTGAACCGGGGGCGTAATAGGCCGAGCCGGTCTTGAGTAAATTAACGATCTCGGCGCCGCCGTTAACGGTCCGGTCGACCAGTGCTTTGATCCGCTCGGTGGTCAGGAGCTCGGTCAGCGGCTTCCCTTTGACCGTCGAGCGCCGGGGGACCGGGACCATCAGGTCGCCGTGACTGCCGAGGACCTCGGCATAGACCTCCTGGACCGGGACCTTGAGCTCGAGAGCGATGAAATGCTGCAGCCGGGCGGCATCGAGGAGCGGCGCCATGCCAAGCACCCGATTCTTCGGGAATTGCGAAACGCGTAACGCGTAACGTGTCATAACATCCAGCGGATTGGTCACCACGATCAAGACGGCGTTCGGGGAATGTTTGACGATATTTTCGACAACACTTTTCATGATCGCGGCGTTTTTGATGATCAGGTCGTCGCGCGACATACCTGGCTTCCGGGCTAATCCGGCGGTAATGACCACAACTTGAGAATCCCGGGTATCTTCGTATTTGTTTGTCCCGGTAACGCTGACAGAAAACCCGTCGATCGCGCCGGCTTGCGACATGTCGAGCGCCTTGCCCTGCGGCAGGCCGTCAACCACATCAACGAGGACGACATCCCCGACCTGGCGCTGGGCCAGCCGGTAGGCGCACTGGGCGCCGACGTTCCCGGCGCCGACCACGCTGATTTTTTTGCTCATGGAAATTATTATAGCATGAAATTAAGGCCAATTTATTACGAAAAAGGATGGTAATGCTTGAACATTTAAACCACTATTCAGCTGTCTTGAAAGCCACCGGCCCGCGCGGCTCTTATAGAGAGGCGTGCAACAGTCCTGACCGCTGGCAACATTACCATCAATACGAAGTGGCTTTTAAGTTGGCCCGATCGATCGGCCTGATCAAAGACAGATATTTTTCGGCTGACAGACAAAAGATCGATTTTAAGATCAGTGAAAATCTGATCAAAACCCAAAAAGTTGCCGCCGCATTGGCCGAGATGGTCAGCGAGGGCTGGGTCACCGAGGTCAAGAACGGGAAAATAATTTTTAGCGCTCATTCCAGCTTACAGGGAGAAGTTTCGCGCAAAGAGGTGGCCGAAAAACTCTTTGAGAAATTGAAAATGATCAAAGGGTTTGGCGAGCTCAACCCTGAAACTGCGTGGCCGGCGTTAAATGGATCGCTCATGTCAATGCTGGTCGTGGAAGACAAAGTCAGCCCGTTGCAGGGCATCAGTCACTTTATCTCAACCTGGGGATTATACGATATCCTGCTTAACAGGATGTCGATCGATATGGCGGCCGGTCGAGTCCTTTATCAACATAAGGCGGACGACGCGAAGGTCAGGATCAGTTCCACGCAAAACTTGCCCGATCATTTGTGTTCCCTGGCCGAGAGCGAAGCAAGAACCAAAGACATCGAAGAAATAAAAGTCGCCCTGCAAGCTACCACGGATGAAGAAATACCCGTCATTGTGCCGGCAGACGGGCGAGAACTCCCGAAATATGATTTTGTCATCTCCGACGTTCATCTGCGCGAATACCACCACGAAAACACGCATGACTTGCTCCGATTTATCTACATGGTCAAGCGGCTTAACGGACGCCTGATCATCAACGGCGACTTCTTTGATGTCTGGCGGTCCGGCGATTTTTTGAGCTGCTACAGGCATAATACCCGCATTACCAACGCACTGACCAAGCTGAAGGAAGTTGTTTTCATTGCCGGCAACCATGACGAGCAGATCGCGGAATTGGTGGAGCGCGGCGGCATCCTGTTCAACCCGCGCTTTAAGGTGAGGAACGAATATAACTCGGCCGACCGGCGGATCAGGATCATGCACGGACATCAGTTTGACAAGTTTAACCGTCCCGGCTCCTGGCTCGGCCGCTGGGCGACGCGGTTGGTCACGAAGATGGAAATGTCATGGCTGAAAAGCTCACTAGGCTGGCTGAACCGCGCGACTGCAAATAAATTTGAATCGACCGCGAAATTTTTTAGCAATCTATTTGGGCCGCAGATTTCGTCCCGTTTTTTGCTCCTGCCGCGCCTTTTTCTCCCGGGTGATTATATTGCGAAAAGGCAGGTTACTAATATCCTGGACTGGATTGACGACGAGGTTAATAGGGCCAGGCAGGTTGATAAACTAGATTTGTCCGCCGACCAGCCGCTGGTTTTTATTATTGGCCATCTTCATTATGAGGGGATCTCATTCTTGAGCGAACAGGTTAGATTGGCGGTTGAAGAGAAATATAGAGGTGCGGTCAAATTGATCATTACCGATTCATGGGACGGCGGCGCGGGTTATGTCGGTGATTATGTTGTCTTGACCGAACCAGGCGCCGCTAATGACAATCAGCCGGAAACCGAGATCAGAAAGGCGATCTGGCAGCGACTAGGCGAACCGGCACCGGCGGCTTAAACCAATCGCTTGGCTAGCGCGGCGAATTCCTCGATGCTCAACGTTTCCGGCCGGCGGTTCAAGTCGATGCTCGTTACCCCCAGTTTAAATTCGTCGAGCGAAGTGCTCAATTTTTTCCTTCTCTGCTGAAATGCGGTGTGGACGATTTTAAAATACTTCTGTTCATCTAACCCAGGGAAGAGGGGTGAGCTGTGGGGTGTGAGGGAGACGATCGCGGAGCTGACCTCGGGCCAGGGGAGGAAAGACGATTTAGAGACGAGCGACTCGAGTTTGATCTTCGCGTGGAACTGGCAAAAGATCGCGAAAGAGCCGTACTGTTTTGAGCCGGGGGCGGCGACCATCCTCTGCGCGACCTCTTTTTGCACCATAATGACCGCCCTCTCCGGCTTCTCCGCGGCGGTCAGGAGCTTCTCCACGATCGGGGCGGTGATGTAGTAGGGGAGATTCCCCACCACTTTGTATTTGCGGCCAAGCGCGAGATCCGCCAGCTCTATTTTTAGGATATCGTTGCCGACAAAACTGACGTTCTTCTGCTCCTTCAGGACCTCCTGGCTGATGCCGAGCAGTTCGCGGTCGATCTCGACGGCGATCAGCTGGTAGACCTCCCGGGCCAGTTCCGCCGTCACCACGCCGAGCCCCGAACCGATCTCGATGACCAGGTCGTCTTTTCCCAGTTCCGCGGCGTCGATTATCCGGCGGACCACCAGCGGATCGACCAGGAAATGCTGTCCCAAGTGTTTGCGGGGGAAACGATTATAGGCGGCGAGGAGCCCTTTGGTGACTTGGGCGAGGGTGGGAGTCATCGGCTCCGGGCGAAATGGGCTGCCACTTTGACCGCCTCGACCAGGCTTTGCGGGTTGGCCCAACCCTTGCCGGCGATGTCAAAACCGGTCCCGTGGTCGACCGAGGTCCGCACGATCGGCAGGCCGACGGTGACATTGACCGACTTGTTAAAAGACAATAGTTTCAACGGGATCAACCCCTGGTCGTGGTACATGGCGATGACCAGGTCGAACATCCCGCTGTTGGCGAGATAAAAGATGGCGTCGGGCGAGATCGGCCCTTTAACATCGATCCCGAGTTTTTTCGCTTCCTCGACCGCCGGCCCGATGATTTTTTGTTCTTCATGGCCGAAGATCCCCGACTCGCCGGCGTGCGGGTTCAATCCGGCGACCCCGATCCGCGGCTTGCGGCCGCGCACCCGCCAGAGGGTTTCGTTCCCGAGCTTGATCAGGCGGACGATCTTTTTCCGGTCAAGATGCCGGCTGACCTGGGCCAGCGGCAGGTGAGTGGTCGCCAGCATTACCCAGAGCTTGTCGGTCACGAACATCATGGCGTAATTCTTGGTTTTGGTCCGGGCGGCGAGGAGTTCGGTATGCCCGTCGAATTTGTAACCGGCTCGGCGGATCGCTTCCTTGTTGATCGGCCCGGTGGCGATGGCGTCGATCTCTTTGCGCAGGGCCAGTTTGATCGCGGTCTCGATGTATTCGACCGCGGCCCGGCCGGCGAGTTTTGAGACTTGGCCGGCCTTGATCCGGGCCGGGTCGGCGTTACCCAGGTCGATCAGGTCGATCGTTCCGGGGACAAAGCGGGCCTCGGCCGGTTTTTTGATGGAGTTGATCTCGATCCCGTTGATCCCCGCGATCTTCAGGGCGTGGCGGAGCTGGCGGCGGTCGCCGATCAGCAGGCAGTTGGCGAACTTGGCCGCGCTGCCTCCAGCGAGCGCCTTGGCGCAAATCTCCGGGCCGATCCCGGCCGGATCGCCCATGGTAATAGCGACCAGAGGCTTGTTCCGAGCGGAGTCGAGGAACTTATTAGGCATTATAGCGGAAACCGGCTTTTTTCATTCGGTCGAGAGCTTCGGTGAGCCGTGGTTCGCCGGCCACGAGTGCCGCGCGCAAATAGCCTTCGCCGAGTTCGCCGAACGCGACGCCGGGCGCGAAAACGACGCCGGTCTTTTCGACGATCTTCATGCAGAACTCGGTCGAGTCAAAGCCTTGCGGCACCGGGAACCAAACGTACATGCTCGCTTTTGGTTTGCTGATCTGCCAGCCGAGCGAGTTCATCCCGTCCACAAAGAGGTCGCGGCGCCGCTGGTAGGTGGCGCGGACCTTGGCGATGTAGGCCGATTCGTCGAGCGTCATGGCGGCGATCGCCGCTTTCTGGACGGCGGTGAAGAGGCCGTAGTCGAGGTTTGTCTTGATCTTGCGGAGCGACTCGATCAACTGCCGGTTGCCGACGGCAAACCCGCAGCGCCAGCCGGGCATGCCGAAGGTCTTGGAGGTGGTGTGGAATTCGATGCAGACATCCTTGGCTCCCGGGATGGAGAGCATCGAGAGCGGTTTCTTACCCTCGAAATAGATTTCGGCGTAGGCAAAGTCGTGGACCAGGATGATGTTGTGCTTTTTACAGAAAGCGACGCACTCTTCGTAAAATTCCCGCGTGGCTATCGCGCCGGTCGGGTTGCTCGGGTAGCTGATGATCATGATCTTGGCCTTGTCGGCGATCGCCGGGTCGATGTTCTTGAGGTCGGGAATATACCCTTTATGTTCGGTCGTCGGCAGGATGTAAGGGTCGCCGCCGGCCAGGATCGTGCCGCGGAAGTGGGCGGGGTAGGCGGGCATCGGGACGAGGGTGATATCACCAGGGTTGATATAGGCAAAAGCGAAGTGGACGATCCCTTCTTTCGAGCCGATCAGGGTAACGACCTCGTGTTCCGAATCGATGTTGATCCCGTATTGCCGTTTACACCAGCTGACGACCGCCTGCTTGAATTCGGGCGCTCCTTCGAACGATGGGTAGCGATGGTTCTCCGGGTTTTTAAGCGATTCAACCAGCGAATCGATGATCTCGGGCGGGGGCGGGATATCGGGATTTCCCATGCCGAGGTCGATCAAGTCCATCCCTTTGGCGGCCATGTTGGCCTTGACCTTGTCGAGCTGGGCAAAGACGTAGATCGGGAGTTTAAGTAACCTGTCAGCTTCCTGTACTTTTAACATGGTTTGTTGCAGCCTCCGCTTGATACGAGCTCCGGACGAACGGTCCGGCTACCACCTGGTTCAGGCCGAGTGCCTGTCCGATCGCCTGATACTCCGCGAATTCGGGCGGGGTCACATATCGGGCCGGTGGCCGGTGTGTTCTGGACGGGGGAAGATATTGGCCAATCGTCACTATATCACAGCGGGCGTTTTTTAAGTCGGCAAGGACCGCCGCAACCTCTTCCTTTGTCTCTCCTAATCCTACCATAAAACCGCTCTTGGTGTAAATCTGGCCGTTGATCTGTTTGGCATTGGCTAGCAAAGAGAGGGAACGCTGGTAGGAAGCTTGCGGCCGGATTTCCGGGTAGAGCCGGGGGACCGTCTCGACATTGTGGTTAAGGACATAAGGCCGCGCTTCCAAAACGATTCTTAAAGCGGCAGGATCACCTTGAAAATCAGGAATGAGTACTTCGACCAGTGTATCGTGGTTCGTGGTTCGTGATTCGTTGATTACTGCGGCAAACTGTCCCGCTCCGCCGTCGGGGAGGTCATCGCGGGTCACGGAAGTGATCACGGCGTAATTTAAACCAAGCTTGTTGATCGCCGCCGCTATTTTCTTCGGCTCTTCTGGATCGGGCGGGAGTGGGGTCCCCTTTTTAACGCCGCAGAAAGCGCAGCTCCGGGTGCAGGTATCGCCGAGGATGAGGAAAGTGCAGGTTTGGCGGGCAAAGCATTCGCCGATATTGGGACAGCGGGCCTCTTCGCAGACGGTGTGGACGGAAGTGTCGCCCAAAAGAGCGCGGAGCGCGCTGATGTTACGCTGTTTGGGGGTCTTCTTAACGAGGAACTCGGGCAGGCGGGGAGACATCAGGCCTAGCTCTTCGCGTTGATCAATTTTAAGAGCCGTTCCTGGCTGACCGCGTAGGACAGCGCCATATCTTTGGAAATGAGCCCTTTTTGGAGGAGCTGGAAGATGGAGTTGTCCATCGTTTCCATGCCGAGTTTGCCGCCCAATTCGATCATCGTGTAGATGTCCTGGGTCGCTCCCTTGCGAATGATATTGCGGATGGCTGAAGTGGCGATCAACAGCTCAAAGGCGCCGACCAACCCGCCGCCGTCTTGGCGCGGGATCAACTGCTGGGAAAGGATACCCTGGAGGGTCATCGAGAGCTGGGTCCTGACCTGGCCCTGCTGGTGGGGCGGGAAGACGTCGATCATCCGGTCGATGCTCTGGACAGCGTCCTGGGTGTGCAGGGTCGAAATGACCAAGTGGCCGGTCTCGGCGGCGGTGATCGCCATCTGGATAGATTCCAGGTCGCGCATTTCGCCGACCAGGATGACGTCGGGGATCTGGCGGAGGACGCGCTTGAGCCCTTCGCCGAACGAAGCGGTGTCAAACCCGACTTCGCGTTGTTCAATGATCGAGAGCTTCGGGGTGTGGACAAACTCGATCGGGTCCTCGATCGTGATGATGTGGCAGGCGCGGGTCGAGTTGATCAGATCGATCATGGCCGCCTGGGTGGTTGATTTACCGCAGCCGGTCGGGCCGGTGATCAGGACCAGTCCGCGGCCCAGTTCGGTAAAATCATTAGCGGCCTTGGGGAGGTGCAGTTCTTCGAGCGTCGGGATCTTTTTCGGGACGAGGCGGATAGTCGCGCCGATCGAGCCGAGCTGAAAGTGAAGATTGATCCTGTAGCGGCTCTGCTCGTCCTCGTAAGAGGTATCGAGCTCCTTGACCTGCTTGAATTCTTCCATTTCTTCCGGCCGGATGATCGGGGTGATCAGCGCCTCGACTTCGGCCGGAGTCAGCGGCCGGTCTTCTATTTTGACCAGGGCATTATTGATCCGGAGACAGGCGGGGTTGCCCGCGGCCAGCAGCAGATCAGAGGCTTTGGCTTTGTTGAGTTCGAGCAGAAGGTTTTTAATGTCCATTTTTCACCTTTTTGACTTTACCCAACGGCTACTATATAATTTCCGTACCCCAATGTCAAGGTTAACGCTTTAGTGATCTATTTCTGGTTCGTCTGCGGCGCTGTCGTCGGCAGTTTCCTTAACGTGTGTATCCATCGTCTCCCCCAGGGCGAGTCGCTTGCTTTTCCCCCCTCGCATTGCCCGGCCTGCCAAAACCGGCTGGCGCCGTTCGACCTGGTCCCCTTGTTCAGTTATCTCTGGTTGGGAGGTAACTGCCGCTATTGCCGGGCGCCGATCTCCCGGCGCTATCCGCTGGTCGAGGGGCTGACCGCGGCCGGTTTCGCCTTTGCTTTTAGCCTGACCGGGCCGAATTATCCGCAACTGCTTTTCCAATTCGTTTTCCTGTCGGTCATGATCGTGATCTTTTTTATCGACCTGGAAACGCAATTGATCCCCGACTCGGCCATCCTGACCGCGGCGGCCGCCGGCTTGTTGTACCATCTCTGGCTCGGTTTCCCCTGGCCATTCTTATCCTCGTTGCTTGGTCTGGGGGGTGGTTACTTACTCCTTTTTTTGATCGGTTGGCTGGGCAAGCTGTACTATCGGAAAGAGGTGCTGGGAGAAGGGGACCCCTTACTGGCGGCCGCCCTGGGTGCCGGGCTTGGTTGGGTTGGCGGTTTGCTGGCTATTTTTCTCGGTTATTTTATGGCCGCAGTCGTCCTCACTCTCCTGCTGGCGGCGCGGCGAGTTAAAATGGGCCAGTATGTCGCTTTTGGCCCGGCGCTAGCTGCCGGGGGGGTGGTCGCCCTCTTCTTTGGCCCGGCGATCATCAACTGGTATCTCGGTTTTTTATTATGAAAAGGCTTGGTTGGCTCCTGTTCGGTTTACTGGTCGCCTACTTTATTTTTCTCATCCGTCAGGATATAATTGACCAGCTGGAGTTGAAAAAGGTAGAGGGGCGCCTGGCTCGGGCGGTCAGCGCGGAAGAGGCCAAAGCCGGCGAATTGGCCGACCGGCTGACCAGGCTCAAGGGTGATGACTTGATCGAAGAACTGGCCAGGACCCGTCTCGGCTTGATCAAACAGGGTGAAACAGCCTACAAGGTCGTAAAATAAATGACTAATGACGAATTACTAATGACTAATGAAGGATTTTTTAATCCGGATTTTAATTAAATACCACCATTAGTCATTAGACATTAGTCATTTTCCGAATAGGGGGTGAATTTTTTTTGCCGATAGAAATAAATCAGGAGATCGAAGGGAAGGTGACCAACATCACCAAATTCGGCGCTTTTATCGAGCTGCCGGAGAGCAAGGTGGGACTGGTCCATATTTCCCAGATCGCCGAAGGTTATGTCACAGATATTACCAAGCATCTCGTGCTTGGCCAGGTTGTCAAGGTCCGGATCATCGGAGTAACGAAGGACGGGAAGTTCGACTTATCCATTAAACAGGTTGGCAAGCCAGTCTGGCAGTACCGGCCGAAACGCACTGCCCGGGACGATTCCAATAAACCGGCGCCGGGAAGTTTTGAGGACAAGATCACTAATTTCCTGAAGCAGAGTGAAGAGAAATTAGTCGATTTCAAGCGAAACCTCGAAGTGAAACAGACGGGGAAGAAGAAGAAGAAACCGCGAGCTTAATTGGTGCCTGGGTGCCCGCCACTGTCGGTTAATCCGACGGGCGGGTAAAGCGGAATTGGTAGATTTACCCGCCGAAGGCGGGCGCAAGGGACATAAGCTTTTTTTCGGTTGGGGTTGGGGGTGATTTGGGATGTATTATGTTTATATTCTTCAAAGCTTGAAGGACAATAACCTTTATATTGGGATGACAGCCAATTTGGAGGGAAGAATTAAAAAACATAATGCTGGTGGCGTGCAATCGACTAAAAGTCGGGCCCCCTTGAAATTGCTTTATCATGAGATGTTTCCAACACGGGATGAGGCAAGAAAAAGGGAGAAATTCTTTAAAACTGGGATTGGCCGCGAGACAATTGTATTATTGTTAAATAAGTAACGCCGCGGTGCCCGCCAACAGCCTCTAGGCTGGTGGGCGGGTAAAGCGGAATTGGTAGCCCATCCTTAGTGCCGCGGTGGCGGAATTGGTAGACGCAAGGGACTTAAAATCCCTCGGCCGAATAAGCCATGCCGGTTCGATTCCGGCCCGCGGCATTCTTTAGACCATGCCGGCTTGCCCGCCGAAGGCGGGTTCGATTCCGGCCCCAGGCATATTTAAGGCAGCAGCGCGGGTTTGACCTGGAGGATGGCCGCGGCTTTTTCCTTGTCCTGGCGGGTATCGCGCAACACTTTTTCCACGTAAGCCTTCTCGAACAGCGCCAGGTAATCGGCTCCGTAGGGGACGCTCCCCGACAGCAAAAAGTCGATCGGCAACTCTTCCGCGGTGATCGGTCCGGACTGGACGGTCAGGACCAGCCTCTCCAGGGTCGCTGCCAGCTCGGCCAGGTTCCCCGGCCAGGGATAATTGGAAAAGAGCTCTTCGACTTCCGGCGTTAATTTCTCGATCTCCTTGCCGTAGCGGTCGTTGAATTTGGCCAAGTAATGATTGATCAGTAAAGGGAGGTCGGAGAGCCGTTCGCGCAACGGCGGCAAAGTGATGACCCCTTCGCCAAAGTAGTCGTAGAGCTCCCGCCCGCTTTCGGCCAGAGCGGGCCGGCTGCTGCCACCGATCAGTCTCACTTCGACCTCTTGTCCGGCAAAGATATTTTCCGGCAGGTTCTCAACGTGGTCCAGGAAGAGCGTGCCGCCTCTGGTCCCGTCGAGCCAGCCGCCCATTTTTTTCAGGTCGATGATGGTCGTCCCGCGTCCCTCGCCGAAAAATTTCGCTTTGGCGGCGGCCGGTGAGAGCCCGGCGGGGAGGGCGAGGGGGAAGAAGGGCCGGTCGGCCCGGGGGCTCCCTTCATGGAGGAGGGTGGCGACTGTCTCTTTTTCCGTACCCGGCTCGCCCAGCACTAAAACGCGCAGCTCTTTGCGACTCAACTCCTTGATCTGTTGGCGGACCCGCTGCAGGTTGTCGCTCTGGCCGATCAGGGTGGCTTTCCGTCCGTGGTTCTCGGCCTGGATCTCCGCCCCTTCGACCAGCAGGGCCTTGCGCCGCAAGACCCCGGCGGTCATTTTGAGGATGGTAGAGACGTCGAATGGCTTGATGAGGTAATCGCGGGCGCCGGCTTTGATCGCTTCGCTCGCTTTTTGGACTTCGTTGACCGCGGTGACCATGACCACGCTGACCGAGGGGTCGAGCGCCTTGATCCGGCGGAGGGTCTCCAGCCCGTCCATCCCCGGCATCCGGACATCAAGGAAGACCAGGTCGATCTGCTGGTCGGCCACCTGCTTGAGCGCCACTTCACCGGAAGCGGCGGTGACCAGCTGATATTTACCTTCCAGGATCAGGGTAAAAGATTCACGGATTGACAGCTCGTCATCGACGATCAGGATCTTATTCATTGGCGAATCGTCCGATGATGACCAGCGCCTGTTTGCGCAGCTGGGCATCGCTCATGATCGCCCGGGTGATCGTTTCGACCATCGGCCGGGCCCCCTTGGCGGTAACCAACGAGGCGCCGAACTCGGCGGCCAGGGCCATCCGGACCATCTTGGTGATCGCGGCTTCGATCGTGTCGCCGGCCTTGATCTCTCGGGCCAGCCCTTTCTCGAATAACTCCAGTTTTTTCAGCTCTTTCTGGTCCGGAGCCTCGTCCATTTCCCGGCCGAACAATAGCGGCAAGATATCCCCGCCCGGTGTCCATTTTTCTGGTCTGATCTCTGTCTTCATTGTTAGCTCACCTCCGCTGGTAATGAAGCAATCTTATTACCAGCCCTAAAGGGCTAATTTAGCACAGGTGCGAGGGCAATTCAACCGGAGTCTGCACTACCGGAAGTGCAGTTCAGGGGAGGGGTTACAGTTTGAGCTTTTTTTCCAGGTTGCGCAGGGTGTTGCGGTGGATGCCGAGTTGTTTAGCCGTGTCACCCTTGTTGCCACCGGCCTTTTCGAGCGCCTGTTTGATGAATTCTGATTCAAATTTCTTGAGGGCAGAGTTAAGCCGGACCTCATTCGCCCCCGGGAGGCAGGCGAGCTCACCCCGGATCTCCGGCGGGAGCTTTTCGCTCCCGATCTGGCCGCTCTTAGTCAGGACGACCAGGCGCTCGACCAGGTTCTCCAACTCCCGGACATTCCCCGGCCAGTCATAAGCGGCGAGCAGGGCGAGGGTCTCCTTACGGAAACCTGGCAGTTTCCTGGCGAATTCCCGGTTATACTTGCGCAGGAAATGTTCGGCCAGCAGGCCGATATCTTCCCGCCGTTCGCGCAGCGGCGGCAGGACGATCGGGATAACGTTGATGCGGTAGAAGAGATCTTCACGGAACCGGCGCTGCTTTATCTCTTCGCGCAGGTTGGCGTTGGAAGCGGCGATGATCCGGACATCGACCGGTATCGGCCGGCTGCCGCCGAGCCGCTCGAGCTCTTTCTCCTGGATGACGCGGAGTATCTTGGCCTGCATGGGAAGGGGGAGACTGCCGATCTCATCGAGGAAGATCGTTCCGCCGCTCGCGATCTCGAACTTGCCGATCTGGCGTTCGACTGCCCCGGTGAACGACCCTTTTTCGTGGCCGAACAGTTCCGATTCGAGCAGGTTTTCCGGGATGGCCGCGCAGTTGAGGGCGACGAAAAGCTTGGCCTGCCGCGGGCTTCGGTTGTGGATGGCGCGGGCGACCAGCTCCTTGCCGGTCCCCGATTCCCCGGTGATCAGGACGGTGGCGTTGCTATTAGCGACGTCGCCGATCACCCGGAAGACCTCGCGAATGGCCTGGCTTTTGCCGACGATCCGCTCGAACTGGTAATCGGACTCGATCAGCCGTTTGAGGGAGACGTTTTCCTTGGAGAGAGCGCGTTTCTCGATGATCTTCTCGACCTGTTCGGTCAGCGCCCCGATGTCGAACGGCTTGGTGAGGTAGTCGTAGGCGCCGGCGTGGATCGCTTCCACCGCCCGGCCGACGGTGATGACCGCGGTGACCATGATCACTTCGATCGAGTCGTCGATCCCTTTGATGAGGCGGAGGACCTCCAGGCCGTCGATCTCGGGGAGGCGGATGTCGAGGAGTACCAGATCGATAGTGTGTTGTTTGACCAGCTTGATGGCGTCGCGCCCGTTCTCGGCCAGCAATACTTCATAGCGGTCCCGCAGCAGCATATGCATGGAATCGCGCATGCTCTTTTCGTCGTCGACCACCAAGATCTTCGGCCGGGTATTCATCATCATTTTTGTTTGCTTCTTTCCGCCGCGTTCGGTATCTTTAGCTCTTGGCGGTAGTAAGCCGTGGTGCGACGGTCGATCCGGGCCCCTCGGGTCAGTAATACTTTCGTCACCGCTTCATCCGACAGCGGCTGCGCCTTGTCCTCCCCGGCGATCACTTCGCTGAGCAGTGCCTTGAGCCGGGCGACCGTCAACCCTTTTGGCCCCCGCGGGCAGAGGAACCTTAAGGGGAACAACCCTTGCGGCGTCTGCACATATTTCCCGGATACTGTCCGCGAGATCGTCGACGGGTGGAGACCGAACTCTTCCGCCAGAGACTTTTGGGTGAGAGGCCGCAACCAAGCCGCCCCTTTGGCCAAAAACTCCGGTTGGGAGTCAATTATCTTTCGAGCGATCTTTTCCAGAGTTTCACTTCTTTTTGCGAAATCCTCCATCAGCTCCCGGGCCCTTTTCAGCTTGGCCTGGAGGTACTCCCTGGTCTTGGCGTCCGTCTTTGGGTCGTCCAGTAGTTTGAGGTAGTGGGGGGATAGTTTCACGATCGGTCCATAGCGTTTTTCCAAATTAACGACGGCAAATCCTTTAGCTGTCGCCTCGACCGCGAAAGAGGGGATAACGTGGCAGGTCGCCTGGCCGAACGAAGCGCCCGGGTAGGGGTTGAGGTTGTTCTTGATGTAGTTAATGATCTCTGCCGCGCCGCTTTCCGGGACCCCCAGGCTGGCGGCGAGCTTTTTGGCGTCTTGCGAATCGACCGCCTCCAGGTGGTGGGTCACGACCTCCGTCAAGATCTTCTCCAGCTCCTCGTTCTCAAAATCATAGGCCTCGATCTGGAGGAGGAGGCATTCTTGCAGGTCGCGGGCGCCGACCCCTTCCGGCTCGAACCCCTGGACGATCTTCAAGACCTTGTCGACTGTCGGGCGGGAGACGTCGAATTGAGCCATGATCTTGTCGCGCAGCCGGGGATAGGCGAGGAGGTAGCCGTGGTCGTCGATGTTGCCGATCATCTCGCGGGCGATCTCTTTCTGTTTGGTTTCCAAGTCGGCCATCTCCAGTTGGTCGAGGAGGTGGGCTTCCAGGGTCTTTTCGGTCTGGCCGATGTTTTTCAAACCGGGGAGATCGTTGAAGTCGGCCTCCTGCTTGATCTTGCGGTCGGAGGTGAGAAAACGGAGAAATTCGACGTATTCATCCTGCCGTTCAACGTCGAGCAGGACGTTCTCTTCGGCTTCCCGGGAGACCGCCTCGACCGCTTCCAAATAGGGGAGGCTAAGGACCTTCAGCATCTGGATCAAGCGCGGGGCGAGCAGCAGCTCGAGCGTTTGTTTCAGTTCAGCTTGTAGCCGAAGTTCGACCATGCTATAATTATATCACGCATCGCGCCTAGTGGCGTAACGCGGGGTGGAGCAGTCTGGTAGCTCGTCAGGCTCAATTTGGGCGCTTCAGCTGGGAACGGCTGATGAGATTACCCGTCAAATTCGGTGAAGCCTTAAGCCGTTGCAAAACGGAATGGTAACGCCGAGCCAAGCTCCGATGAAAATCGGAGAAGGTGTAGAGACTAGACGGCGGGATCCCCAAAAGGGATAAGGCATAGTCCAGATCACAAATCCCGAATAATATCGGGAGCGGTGAAAACCGCAGAGATAAGCATAACCTGAAGGTCGCAGGTTCAAATCCTGCCCCCGCTATTTTTTTGTAGAGTTGTAACCTATTTTATTCCATGGATACAAAACTAAAAGCAGATATTGCGGAATCCGCGGTGGTGACTGAACTACTCCGGCGAGGCTTCAGGGTATTACATCCTGTTGGAGATCGTCTCCCCTATGATGTGGCCATTGACCTGAATGGCAAACTTCTCCGTATCCAAATTAAAAGCGCGTGGCCTGTTCGTGCCAAGGATTATTTTGCGGTCGATGTGCGCAGGACTAAAACGAACCGGAGAGTAATGCGGCGCGAACGTTACACCGCTGACGATTTTGACTTTGCGATCTTATATGTTGACGAAGGCGAAGTATATTATATTATGCCCGCGGCAGTTTTCAACAGTTATGGCAGTACGATCAGTCTGGTCGAGACGAAAAAAAGACAACGCCAACCTCAAGCTAGCAAATATCGGGAACGCTGGGACTTGTTGTCTGTATAGGGTAGTTTGAAGGCTACAATTTCCAGAACCCAATTTCCAGCCTAAAAAATCAAGAAGCACTAGTATTTGAGATGCTTGAAGGAACAACACAATAAAAAGGAGAAAACTAACGACTATTAATGACAGAGATAGGAGGTGGGCGTGTGATTCATGAATCTTCGTATTGGAAAGACGATCTACTTAAAATTGCCAAAAATCTAAAGAAAAGAAGGCAACAAAAACGGTTTTCTGAAAGGTCTCTAGCCAACATTGAAAAAGAGATGTTTTTTTCGTTTTTTGTGATTAGGAAGCTTATTGAATCTAAAAAGATTGCTGATTCAACAACAGACAGTAAAATTATTGTTTATACTTACCGCTCAAAAGGAAAAGGGGTAACATATTATAACCGGCATAAAATTGAGGAATTGTATAACTTGGATGATGCTGTACGAGAAACTTATAAAGTCAAAAATGTATGTAATTTGTTTATGCACAGCTATGTGTTTATCTTATGGTTTGAGGAATCGGGAGGGCTAGGCGGTGTAATTTTGTCATCGGATTTCTGTAAAAATAACAAGCTATATAATGTTGGGGTAGGCGAAATAATAAAGCTCTTGAATAAGGTTGGCAATGACTACCCAAGCAAGGTTCATGCTATTTATCTTGAAGACAAGAAGGATTATATTGTTAGTTTGAGATGAACTTGTATTGGGAATCGCTCTAATTCATAATTGCATAGCCAATGGAGGAGGGCCATCATGGATAAAACAGAAATACTTTGGAAGCAATACTCTCAAAATGTTGATCTATTTAAATTTTATATGAAGCTTGTGCTTGAATTGAATGTCTTTTACTATGCTGTCACAGGGGCGATTTTTTCTTTTTACTTTGCCAACCATAAAATTACAAATATTCAATACTCTTTGATGCTTCCTTTGTTCATGAGCCTTGCCTTTGCAGGTTTCTTTTTTTATGGAGCACATCTTATGAAGTGTATACGACAAGAAGTTTTTGACATTAGGGATAACTTAGGGCTTAAAGTTGCGCCAGATGTTGGAGTGTTATCTTTGCTGCTCAGAATATTTGCGGTATTGTTTATTATAGTTGCTATCGTGTGTGTTTATATCGTTTTCTTCGTCAAGTAGCCGTCAATAAGGGAGCGAATTACTATGATTAAAGACTATAGGACAAAATCTTTTATAGATAAATACAATAGCGCACTATCTGTTTTGGGCAGGGGAACAATCCAAGACGTCGTTTCTCTTAAGATAAGGGAACATTGTGTGAACAGCTCCGAATATAATAATTTCATAAATCATGTAACGAGAGAATCGGGGTTAAATGTTTCGAGAATTAATGGGCAATTCCTGGGGAATGCTCATGTTATCTCCGATAATAACAACAATGTTCTTGTTTTTGTTGAACATGAAACTGGTCCTGAAATATTAGTAAATATATTATATGTCTCTGGTCTAATCGGCTTGATACGGCAAATAATGCAAGCCTGGGGCTTTGTTAATAGGAGGTTCATGCATAGGCATCGTCATGAATTTGATGGGGATGTTGAAGTGAGGAAATTTGACAAGAAAAATCGGTTAATTGAAGAACATGTGAACGACCATCAAGCTTTTATTCTTAAACTGATTCTCGATGAGAATGCCAGCCTTGCTGCTAAAGTAGCTGTGCTCGAAGATAAATTAAGTAAAATAGTATCCAGATTAACAACCTCAAAGAAAAGAAGAAAAAAATAGGTGCTTCTCACATTGCGATTTCTTCCCTTTTGCCAATCTTAGATATAAAAACTTAAGCATTTGAAGTTTGGTATTTCGGATTTCTGATTTGTTTGGATGTTTGAAGTTTGAGGTTGGAAGTTTTATAATGGTTTATGCCTCGCCAACACCACTTTAAGCCAAAGCCCAAGAAAGACACCAGCTGGAACAAGGTTTCGTCCTGGTATGACCGGCTGGTGGGAGAGAAAGGGTCGGACTACCACCAGAACGTGATCATCCCCGGCGCGCTCGCTATGCTCGATCCCCAAAAAGGTGAAAAAATCCTCGATGTCGCTTGCGGCCAGGGGGTGTTCGCCCGTAGGTTGCGGGAAAAAGGGGCAGACGTTACAGGTATTGATACGGCCAAAGGATTGATTAAGGCCGCCCAAAAGCGTTCGTCTGACATCAAATATTTAACGGCTGACGCGACCGATCTGAAAATCTTCCCGGCCGGGAGCTTTGACGCGGTCAGCTGTATCATGGCGATCATGAATATCGACCCGCTCGAGGCCGCGATCAAAGAGATGGGACGGGTGTTGAAAAAAGAGGGGCGGCTGTTGCTCGTCTTGAACCACCCCTGTTTCCGGGTCCCCAAGCAAAGCAGTTGGGTGGTCGATCTAGAGAAAAAGGCGCAGTTCCGGCGGATCGATAGTTATATGTCCGCCCAGAAAGTCCCGATCAAGATGCATCCGGGTTACGATCCAAGCATCGAGACCTGGACTTTCCATCGACCGCTTTCCAGATATTTTAAAACCCTGGCGGAGAATGGGCTGGTCGTCGATCAGCTGGAAGAGTGGGTTTCGCACCGTAAAAGCATCCCTGGTCCGATGAAAAAAGCGGAAGACCAAATTAGGGGAGAGATCCCGCTGTTCCTGGCTCTGGCCGCGATCAAGCTATTTGCTTAATCTTCGTATTAGACTTTTCAGTTCTGTGGACATCTCTTTCGGCAGGTCTTTGCCGAAGCTGTCAAAGAATTCCTGGACCGAGGCGGCTTCTTCTTTCCAGTCCTGCTTGCTGATCGCCAGCAGTTTGTTCATGTTCTCCCGCGGGATCCGCAGGCCGGTCAGGTCGATGTCGTTCTCGTGCGGCAGGTAGCCGATCGGCGTTTTGACCGCCTCCACCTCGTGCTTACAGCGGCTGATGATCCATTCCAGGACGCGGAGGTTCTCGCCAAAACCGGGCCAGAGGAAATGGCCCTCATCATCTTTGCGGAACCAGTTGACGTTGAAGATCTTCGGCGGCGCGGCCATCTTTTCCCCCATGGCCAGCCAATGTTTGAAGTAATCTCCCATGTTGTAACCGCAGAAGGGGAGCATCGCCATCGGATCGCGGCGCACTTCACCTTGTTTGCCAAATTGGGCGGCGGTCCGTTCCGAGGCCATCGTGGCGCCGACAAAAACACCATGCTGCCAGTCAAATGACTCATAGACCAGCGGGGCGAGCCGGGCGCGGCGGCCGCCAAAAATTATCGCCGAGATCGGCACGCCGTGATGATGTTCCAGCCGGTTGGTGATTGACGGGACGTTCTGGATCGGCACGGTGAAGCGGGCGTTGGGATGCGCGGCCAGGACGGGGGCGCGCATTTCGTCTACCTGACCCGGTTTCCAAGGCAGGCCCTGCCAGTTGATCCCGTCGGTCGGGACCGGCGGATCGCCCCCTTCCCACCAGACAGTTTTATCTTTCTTTAACAGGACGTTGGTGTAGATCGTGTTCTTCCGGATGGCGGCCATGATGTTCGGATTGGTCTTGGTGTTGGTCCCCGGGGCGACGCCGAACAGGCCATATTCGGGGTTGACCGCCCATAGTTTGCCGTCGGTATCGATCCGCATCCAGGCGATATCATCGCCCACTGTCCAGATCCGGTATCCTTTCCGTTTCAACCCTTCCGGCGGCAGGAGCATCGCTAGATTTGTCTTGCCGCAGGCGGAGGGAAAAGCAGCGGCGATGTAAGAGACAAAACCGGACGGGTCTTCAACTCCCATGATCAGCATATGTTCGGCCAGCCAACCCTCTTTTTGTCCCAGGTAACTGCCGATCCGCAAAGAGAGGCATTTCTTACCGAGGAGTACGTTGCCGCCATAACCGGAGCCGACGCTCCAGATAGTGTTATCCTCCGGAAAGTGGAGGATCAGCCGCCGGTCAACGTCGAGGTCTGCTTTGCTGTGGAGGCAGCGGGTAAAATTGCCGTTGGTCTTTTCCAGTTGCTGGAGGACCGCTTTCCCCATCCGGGTCATGATCTGCATATTGAGGACGACGTAGATGCTGTCGGTCAGTTCGACGCCGATCTTGCTGAAGGGGGAACCGACCGGCCCCATCGAGAAAGGGATAACGTACATGGTCCGACCGCGCATTGAGCTCTTGAATATCTCGCCGGCGCGCTTGTAACCGTCCGCCGGTGACAGCCAGTTATTGGTCGGCCCAGCGTCCCGTTTACTGCTGGTGCAGATGAAGGTCAGATGTTCGGTCCGGGCGACATCGTTTTGGGCGGTCCGATGATAGGTGCAGCCGGGGAGCTTTTTCTGGTTAAGCCGGATCAGTTCGCCGCTCTTGACGGCCTCTTTTTCCAGGCGGACCTTTTCCGGTTCCGACCCGTCGCACCAGACGATCCGGTCGGGCTTGCATAATTCGGCGCATTCCTTGACCCAGCGGGTCAGTTCCTTGTGTTTGGTCGACATAACGACTCGATTATATCACATTGCAACTTTTCTGCCAATTTAGTATAATCTATAGGCCATGAAGCTCCTCGCCCAAAAACGTGAAGGGAACCTGGTCACCCTCGAGGTCGAGGTGGAGTATTCCCTTTTCCAAAAAAGCTTTGCCGGAGCGCTCCTCCAGGCCGGTAAAGAGGTTAAGCTTCCCGGTTTCCGGCCGGGGAAGGCCCCCCAGGAAATGATCGAGCGGGCGCTCAACCGCGAGTATGTTTCGCATCTGGCGGCCCAGGACCTGATCGCCGAGCTCTATCCCCAGTTGATCGACCTGGCTAAGATCGATCCGGTCGATTACCCAAACATAGAAGTCGTCCAGCAGGCGGAGGGTAAGCCTTTTATTTTTAAAGCGAAGGTCGAGGTCTATCCCATGGCCAAGCTGGGCAATTATAAAGGGCTCAAGTTGACCAAACACCCGACGACCGTGACCGAAAATGAGGTCGTCCATATGCTCGGTCACCTGCAAGAGCGCTTTGCCGCGGTCAAGGCCGAGGGTGAGAAAGAGTTGTTCCCCTTAGACGATGAATTCGCCAAAAAGGTCAGCCGGTTCGGCACGCTGGCGGAACTGAAAGCCGAACTGCAAAATTCGATGCTGGCGGAGAAGAAAGCGTCGGCCGAAGCCGATCTCAAGAACCAGGCGATCACGGCCGTTGGCGGGGCGGCCGAAATTGACCTTCCCGGGGCGATGATCGAGCGGGAGGTCGAAGTCATGCTCGATGAACTCCGCTCTTCCCTGGCCCAGAGCGGCCTGACCCTGGAAGATTACCTCAAAGGGGCCAAGAAAGACGGGACCGCCCTCCATCAGGAGATGAAACCGGCGGCGGAAGCGCGGGTCAGGGGGAAAGTTGTCCTGAAAACGATCGCGGAGACGGAGCAGCTGCAAATTTCCGACGAGGAATACCAGGCGGAGATCAAAGCCATGGCTGACACGAGCGGTGAAAAGAGCGAAGAGATTATGGCGCGGGTCGGCCCGGAAGGGCGCAGTTTCATGACCGATTATCTTTTAAGGCAAAAAGCCCTCAACTTCATTATTGAGAAGGCGAACATCAAGCAAGAGGAGGCCAAGGCATGATCGAAAAAACACAGCTTATCCCGATGGTGGTCGAGCAGTCGCCCCGCGGCGAGCGGGCTTACGATATCTATTCCCGGCTGCTCAAAGAGCGGATCCTCTTTGTCGGCGGGCCGGTCGACGATGACGTGGCCAACCTGATCATTGCCCAGCTTCTTTTCCTGGTGGCCGAGGATTCGGCCAAGGATATCAATGTCTATATCAATTCTCCGGGCGGGGTGGTGACCGCCGGCATGGCGATCTACGATACCATGCAATACATCAAAGCGCCGATCTCGACGATCTGTATCGGCCAGGCGGCCAGCATGGGGGCGCTCCTCCTGGCGGCCGGAGATAAGGGGAAACGGTTTGCCTTGCCGAACGCCCGGATCATGATCCATCAGCCGCTCGGCGGGGCGCAGGGGCAGGCGACCGATATCGAGATCCAGACCCAGGAGATCTTGCGGATGAAAAGATTGCTCAATGAGATCCTGGCCAAGCATACCGGCCAAACACTGGCCAAGGTGGAAAAGGATACCGACCGTGACTTTTACATGAGCGCCGAGGAAGCGGTCAAATACGGCCTGATCGACCTGGTCATCACCTCCCTGAAAGAAAAACCGGGCGAAAAGAAGAAGTAATGCCCGAACAGAAACCCGACAAGAACAAGCAAGGTAAGCTTGGCGAATGGCGGGAAGAGCTGCCGCTGATCCCCCTGCGCAACATGGTCGTATTTCCCCAGATGATCGTCCCGCTGTTCATCGGCCGCAGCAAGTCGATCAAGGCGCTGGAAGATACCCTGGCCAAAGAGAAGCTGGTCGTCTTTTCCTCCCAGAAGAACGAAGAGGTCGAAGAGCCGGGGCCGAAGGACCTCTGCACGATCGGCACACTGGCCGAGATCGTCCAGATGCTGGCGCTCCCCGACGGGACGACCAAGGTGTTGGTCGAAGGGCTCTGCCGGGTCCGCATAGAGAAGTTCACCCAGGAAGCTCCTTATTACCGCGTGGCGATCTCGCGTGTCCCCGAGCCGGAGGAGTTCTCGGCCGAGGCCGAAGCGCTGGTCCGCTCGCTGGTCAAGCAGTTCGAGCAATATGTCAAGCTGAACCGCCGCATCCCCTCTGAAACGCTGATGTCGATCATCAATGTCGACCACCCCGGCCGGCTGGCCGACCTGATCTCTTCTTACCTGACCCTGAAGGTCGACGAGAAACAGGAGATATTGGAAGCCCTGGCGGTCGAGAAACGGCTGAAAAAACTGTCCGATATCCTGGCCAAAGAGATCGAGGTCTTGAACGTCGAGAAGACCCTGCAGGGGAAGGTCCGCAAACAGATCGAGAAGGTCCAGAAAGAATATTACCTCAAGGAAAAGATGCGGGCCATCCAGGAAGAGCTGGGCGAAGAGGACGAGGGGGCCCAACCGGAGCTGGCCGAGTACCGCAAAAAGATCGAAGCGGCCAAACTGCCGCCGGAGATCAAGGCCCGGGCCGAGAAAGAGCTGGAACGGCTCAACCAGATGCCGCCGATGGTCTCGGAAGCGTCGGTCATCCGCACCTATCTTGACTGGCTGGTCGAACTCCCCTGGAAAAAGAAGAGCAAAAGCAAACTGGATATCACCGAGGTCGAGAAGATCTTGAACGCCGAACATTTTGGCCTGGACAAGGTCAAGGAGCGGATCCTCGAATATTTTGCCGTTCTTCAGCTGACCGGCAAGATGGGGGGGACGATCCTTTGCCTGGTCGGCCCGCCCGGCGTCGGCAAGACCTCGGTCGCCCGTTCGATCGCCACGGCGATGGGGCGCAAGTTCACCCGGGTGTCGCTTGGCGGTATCCGCGACGAGGCGGAAGTCCGCGGGCACCGGCGGACCTATGTCGGTTCTCTCCCCGGCCGCGTCATCCAATCGATCCACAAGGTCGGGGTCAATAACCCGGTCTTCCTGCTCGATGAGATCGACAAGATGGGGACCGATTTTCGCGGCGACCCGGCTTCGGCCATGCTGGAAGTGCTCGACCCGGAAATGAACAAAGAATTTTCCGACCATTACCTGGAAGTGCCGTTCGACCTCTCCGACGTCTTTTTCATTACTACCGCCAATACGCGCGAGCCGATCCCCCGGCCGCTCCAGGACCGGATGGAGATCATTGAGATGTCGGGTTACACCGAAGAGGAAAAGATCGGCATCGCTAAAGGCTATCTGCTCCCCCGGGAGATCGAGAAACACGGTTTGAAGAAAGCGAAGATCGAGTTCGAAGAAGGGGCGCTGCAGGCCTTGGTACGCGAATATACCCGGGAAGCCGGGGTACGTAACCTGGAACGCGAGATCGCCACGATCTTGCGCAAGATCGCCACCCGGACCGTCCGGGAAAAAGAGGAAAAGAAGACCGTCATCCGGGCGGCCGACCTTGATGGTTATCTGGGGGCGCCGCACTACCGCTTTGGTTTGGCCGAAGAGGTCGACCAGGTGGGGACGGCGACCGGCCTGGTCTGGACCGAAGTCGGTGGCGATACCGTTCCGATCGAGGTGACCGTCATGCCGGGGCGGGGGGCGCTGACCCTGACCGGCCAACTGGGAGACGTCATGCAGGAATCGGCCAAAGCGGCGATGAGCTTTGTCCGCTCCCGGGCCAAGGAGCTAGGCCTCGACGAAAATTTCTACCGCAAGCTCGACATCCATCTTCATGTCCCGGAAGGAGCGGTCCCCAAAGATGGCCCCTCCGCCGGTATCACGATCGCTACAGCGCTGACTTCGGCTTTGACCGGCATCCCGGTCAGGCGTGATATTGCCATGACCGGCGAGATCACCCTGCGCGGCAAGATCTTGCCGATCGGCGGCCTCAAGGAGAAATTGCTGGCGGCCAAGAGGGCCGGCGTGAAAAGTGTTATAATTCCCAAAGAGAACAAGAAAGATCTGGAGGAGATCCGCAAGGAGATCCCGGCCGATCTGACGATCCACCTGGCGAAAGAGATGCCTGAAGTATTGGCGCTCGCCCTGGCCGGGAAGATCGGTGGGAAGGCGAAGTCCAAGCCGATAAAATATCTGCCGGGGACGGAAACGCCCCCCATGTACGCCTGAACTTAGGAGGATGGTTAATATGTCCAAAAATCGCAAGTTCCTGGTCGGCGCGCTGTTAACGGCCGGTGTCTGTACCTTGGCTTTTATCCTGGCCAGTTGCGGTGAACGGCAGGAGACGACAAAATACTACTATAGTCCGAGCTGGCTGCGCAGCGGCGGAGTTGTTTTTATTGCCGGCTTGCAGAGTATCCGCAAGGATGCCATTGGGACCCAGCTTGGCTCAAGCTACACCGAGACTGTCTCGACCGCCGAGGCGACCGGGGTGGGGGAGAATTTTATCTTTGACGTGACCGGCGCGCCGGCCTACTCTATGAGTTGCGCCCCGGTGGGCGATTATGTTGCCTACATGGATGATCTCCGGAGCACTCTTTTTCACCGGATCATCGTGCGTAATATCGCGAGCGGGGCGCATAGCGGGCTCGACCAGGTGGAACTGGCTTTCAATCCGGGGATCAAGTCCTTTGACTGGTCGTCTGACGGCCAGCGGCTGGTCTATTGCACCACGGGTGAAGTGCGCACTATTAAACGTGACGGGAGCGGCGATACCCTGGTGGTGACTGTTGCCGACCTCTCCTTTGTTAGCTGGAAGTATGCCGACCGGATCGCCTATGTTCACGGCGGTCTTTTGTCGCTGATCTACGCCGACGGGAGCGGTCGACTCGACCTTGCGGCGGCCGCTTCGGTCGATAAATCGCAGATCTCCGCGGCCAACACCAGCGAAGTTTTTGGGCTGGCCGGCGGGAGTTACTGCAAAGTTAACGTGGACGCGGCCACTCCGGCGACCAGCGAGATCTTGGCCGGCTGCAAAGGTGACCTGCCGCGGTTAAACCCGCCGGCCGACAAAGTGACTTACAGCAAAATTGAAAGCGGCGAACAGAGCGGCATCTACACGATAGACCTCACGGCGGCCGTCAAGGCGGAGACTAAGATCAAGTAATTTTAGCCAAATTTTGCCCTTTTTTGTTTAGGCCTGGTTTATATAATGTAAATCAGGCCTAATATTTTGTGTAATATAGCCAAAAAATAGAGATATAAGCCGCGCTCCCATTATCCGCCAAAAATTTCGTATAATTTATTGTAATATAGCCAAAAATATAACTAAATTCATGCAAGAATTTCTCTCCCTTTTACGATACATATTATAGAGGACCAAGAGTACTAAAATGCCACCAATTAAATCAGAAACAATAATCCATCAGGCTCCAAAAAGGCCTAGTAATTTTACCGGTCAGCTAAACCTTCCGGTCGCGGGTAATAACCCCAATCGACCCGGCAATGGCGGAAACGCCAAGTTGCATACTCCGCGCGTACCGGTCGGTAATTCTTATACGGATTATGCAAGTATCTCTGATTCCCCACAAATTTCCTCTAACGAAATTGATCCTCCGTTCATCGCCCGAGGAGGACAGTCACGGGTATTTTCAATCGGTGATCCCGGCAATGATTGTATCGTCAGAGAATTAACTTCACAACCGGGATCGCCAGAATTTAAACTGGAAATGGATATTGCGCGCTCGCTAGTCGGCCGGGAGATGCCGGGTGTGGCCAAAGTCCTCGATGTCGGGGATGGTTATGTTGTTATGGAGCGGGCGCCGGGCGACTCGCTAAAAACGATCTTAAAAAGAACTGAGTATAAGCGTGGCATGCCGCCGGACCTGGCGGCCGAAATCGTCAGGAAAACCGCCAGATCGCTTGAATCCATGCATCGGGCCGGGCTGGTCCACCAGGATGTTGCGCCGGATAATATAATGGTCGAGCTCAGGCCGAATGGTAAAGTAGGAAAAGTCACTTTGATCGATCCTTTTGTTGCCTCTCCCCCGACCGACAGTGGGCCGGGAGATAATGCCTTTCGTGTTGGCAAATCAGCTTTTATCTCACCCGAACAAATAAGAGGCGAAGGTATTTCTGGTAAGTCAGATATTTTTTCGTTAGGCAAGGTTTTTTATCGATTACTGACCGGCCGGCATTTGTTTGAGGAGCAGGGATATGACAATGTCAAGTCGCTGACAGCGAATGAAAATATACACATTAATCATCCTGCATTACAGGTTGAGACCGTGCCGCAGGATCTCCGCCCGCTGATGGCAGATATGTTAAGTCAATCGCGGCAGAGAAGACCGAATGCCGCCCAGATCGATACGGCGGTTAATCGTTATAAAAGCAACTCCGACGCGGTGCCTGACTTTGAAACTTCAGTCCGCAATTCTATGCCGGACAATACCGCAGGGACTGTTGTTCGTGACGAGCCGACTGCCAGGGCGGTTGATGATATGGGTGGGACTGGGCGGGTTGCCGGCCAGCCGGTCAAAACAGAAGGAGTGCCTGATTTTGAGGTCACTGTGGTTGAACGCGGTGCCCCCAAGGGAGCGCCGGTTGATGTCACTCCTCCGCCAAGTCAAAACCCGGCCAATAAGCCTCCCGGCTTTCGTCTTAACCCCAGCCTGCGAGGCATGGGAATTGGGGTTGGCAGCACGGCCCTGGGCTTGGGAGTCGGCTTTGGTACGCACTACTTATTGGGCCAGGCCGGAGTAGAGAGTGAAGGCGTTAAGATTGTAGCCGCAATTGGTACCGGTCACGGGACCGGTGTCGGTTTAACTTATCTTGCCACGGGGAAAATGCCGGGCATCGGTACACAGGCGAAGGGTTTGGTCCTGGGTCTGGGCGGCGCTTTTCTTGTTAATGATTGTATCAAGTCGTTCGCAGATTCGGCCGGAGCCGGCGCGGATTCATGGCTGCGCTCGACACCGGTAAATATCGCAGGTGGCGTTGGCGGCGGTGTGGCCTTTACGGCGGCTGGAACAGTCGCATTACCGTTTGCCGGGTTTGCTATTGCCAACGAAGCGGTAAAACAATATTACTCTCCCGAAGATCAAGCCGCCAAGCAAAGCGATATCGGCAGGGCCAGGGAGCAAATGAGAAAGACCTACGAGAATGGCATCGGGTTCCAAAGCGCCGTAGCGGTGACTGCCTTGACCCTGACCTTTGTGCCGATCTTTGACGGGCTGATCATGCTGGGTTCCGACGCGACCGCCCCGCAGGTTGATGTGAACGATCCAAATTATTCAACCCCGGACCGGTTAACGCCGAATGAACGGAAGGCCCAGGCTCATAAAGAGGCTCAGGCCCAGGCGCCCAAGACCCCGGCCAATCCACTGCTTGGGACCACCAGATTTATCCCCGGTTTCACACCGCCGATGTCCTCATTGCCGACCCGCTTCTAATCAGGCCATTTCCAAAATAGACTGAAATATCCGCCGATCTTTGACGACAATTTACCGTGGGCAAGATCGTCTTAAAATTGGAGATCTCATGGTATTTGTCGGCAAATTAAGACCTTTATTCATCGACCGCGGAGTTATGACGGCGAAACTTGGGTCGTACAATCTGGCTTCGGCTGAAGGTAAAAACCTGCCGCTGCGGCTCGTTTATTATTCATCTCCGGATATCCCCAGATATATTTCCTGGCAGAATTTAAAAACAATGAAAGATGTTTCTGTCACCCCCGATTCAATAATTGAACTCGACTCTAGAATAATTAGCAGCGTCATCCATCCTCCAAAGGACGAGGCGGGCGCTGTGCTTTTAAATGCGGATCAAATATTAGATAGTGCCTGGGACATTTTGCGGCAGGCGGGTGACCGATTCCTGAACGATCTGAAAAAATTCTCCCCCTGGCTGGTATTACTGCCGCGACTGGACCGGAATGGAACGGAAGCCTTCGGTTTTGATCTGGCCATGTCCGGTGCCGGCAATCAGGAAGTCAATTCCTTCTTCGGCGGCCTGGCTGACGACCTGATTGATATCGCCGATAAAATTCTATTTATTAATCCATATTATAAAAGTACGGAATTCTTTGCCGGCGATGGTTTTGAGCTAACTAAGGAAATGAGCCGGTTGGTTGGTCGGGCGGTTATTAATAGCCTTGCGGCCAGCGCGAAATTCCCATTACCTGTCGAAGTCGCTGATTACTTCGCGGCCGCCTATTCACAAATGGTTTGCCAGAATTTTGCCCGCAACTTTCAGCGTATCCAGACCGAGCTGTCTGCCGATGCCGAACCGAATGTCCCCGGTTTTCAGGAGATGAATTCCAGATTGGCAGTACTGGATAAACAACGTCGGCTTTTCCTTAAGCAGATAACGTATCAGGAACTTGGCTTTGTGCAGAGTGTTTTAGAACGGGCGTAACTTCTTTTGCTTCCCCTGTCAGGCCGCATTTATTTTTTCCCATAAACAAAGAGCAGGGGGTTGAATTGCGGATCCCGGCTGTATCGAAGTTCTTCAACTGCCGATTGATAATCCCTAAATTCTTCAGGCGTGTTTAAAAAAAGCCCCACGAAGCGATTGTTCATTCTATTATCAGTTAGAAAACGAAGCGGTGAATAGCCGCTCTCCTGCCGGACATAACAATTCTGAAGGGCATCGGCATCAATTTTATCGGTTTTTCTTAGGTGTTCGGCTAGATGTTTCAGCAATTTTTCACTGCGGCTCAAAGCAAAAAAAGCGCGCGGAGTGGCCAGCAGTAATCGTTTTAAAAGTTCGGGGTAGCGGAAGATGCCGGTAGCCTCGGACAATGTCGGCAGGTTTGCGATGACAATGGCGGCTCCCACAGTAGGGAATTTAATTAGCTTCGGCCAGCCGCCGCGGCTAAAGTCTCGATTGAGAAGGTGTTTGGAAATAAAATATTCTCCTTGCCCAAATTCAAAAACGCAATTATAAGGATAAGAACTTATCATTATTCTTCTAGTTGAGGCATAGTCTTTGTCTTCGAGGCTGAATTGAATAAGAGAGTGAAGGGTGTGTGCCTCTTCACGGGTGGCAATCAGGTGGGCATTTTCGATTATGATGTCAAAAGACCGGAGAAAATGCTCGACCAGCCGCGGATTTTCGGCCAGACCCAAACTGCCGGGGCGTCCCCAATAAGCCGCATCAAAGATTGCGGCATCCGAAGGTTGCGCGGAGTCCAAAAGATGGAGGCCAAAATATCCCTGTCGGCCGAAAGTTATCACTCTAAAGCCGCGGCTTTCCAAAGCTTCTTTGTCTAGTTTTCCTTTGTCTGCCAGGCCAATCTGCAACTTCTGAAGCAAGAGTAGGTTTATGTCAAGGCCATGCAAGGCGGCCGGAGTGGCCAGAACCAGCCGTTTCCCCACTTCATAATATTCTTCCTTCAGCAGATTAATGTCCGGATATCTTTCTCTGGCTGCTTCGAGGTTTGCTCTGGTTATGGGATTGCCTGACAATTCTCTACGGGTAAAAGAGTAGGGAAGCAGAGTTACGCATCTGCCCGCTTGAAAAATGTTTTTAATGCCGCTCATTCCTATGTATTGTCGATTAAAATTTACGATAATTTCAAGCAAATTTGCTTTATTCCCGCACCAAAATCTTTGGTGTGGAAATTTGTTCTCTTTCCCGCTTTCATTCCCCCCCCATTTTATAGTATAATTTAAACATGAAGGATTTTATCTCCATTCATGACCTGTCCGCCTCACAGGTGGAAGAGATCTTAGCGCTGGCCGCCGACCTGAAAGACAAACAGAAGAACAAGATCAAGCACGAATACCTCTGGGCCAAATCGATGGCGATGATCTTCGAGAAACCGTCGACCCGCACCCGCGTTTCGTTTGAGATCGGCATGTGGCAGCTGGGCGGTCTCGCTATCAACCTCGACCAGGAAGCGATCGGCCTCGGTACCCGCGAGTCGATCCCCGACGTGGCCCGCACGCTCTCTCGTTTTGCCGATGCTATTCTGATCCGGACCTTTGCCCACGAGAAAGTCCTCGAGCTGGCCAAATACGCCTCGGTCCCGGTCATCAACGCCCTGTCGGACCTGCACCACCCCTGCCAGGCGCTGGCCGACGTTTTTACGATCAGGGAGAAAAAGGGAGCCGGTAAACTTAAACAGTTGAAGCTGGCCTACATTGGCGATGGGAACAACAATGTTTGTCATTCGCTCATGCAAGCGGCGGTCAAGGTCGGGCTTAACCTGACCGTGGCCTCACCTAAAGGTTATGAGCCGAGCAACGAGATCGTCCGGGAAGTTTTTGCGGATGCCAAAAAAGCCGGATTAGAGATTGATATTCTGAACGATCCGGTCGTGGCCGCTAGGAGTGCCGACGTCATTTACACCGATGTCTGGACCTCGATGGGGCAGGAGAAAGAAAAAGAGAAAAGGATCAAGATCTTCCGGAGTTTTCAAGTTAATGAGAGTTTGGTCAAACTGGCCAAGCCCGATTATATCTTCATGCATTGCCTGCCGGCCCACCGCGGCGAAGAAGTGACGGATGAAGTGATCGAAAGCCCGAATTCAGTCGTCTTCGACCAGGCGGAGAACCGCCTGCACGTCCAGAAAGCGATCCTGGTCAAATTGTTGGGAGGAAATAATGTCCAATAAAGTCGTCCTGGCCTACTCGGGCGGTCTCGATACCTCGATCATGATCAAGTGGCTGAAAGATAATTACGGCTGCGAGGTCATCTGTTTTGCCGCCGACGTCGGGCAGGAAGAGGAACTGACAGGGTTACGGCAGAAGGCGCTCCGGACCGGGGCGGCCAAGATCTACATCGAGGACCTGCGCGCCGAGTTCGCCCGCGACTTTATCTTTCCCATGCTCAAAGCCGGCGCGATCTATGAGAACCAATATCTCCTGGGTACCTCCGTTGCCCGCCCGCTGATCGCCAAGAAGCAGGTCGAGATCGCCAAGAAAGAAAAAGCGGACGCGGTGGCCCACGGCGCGACCGGTAAGGGTAACGACCAAGTCAGGTTTGAGCTGACCTTCAAGGCGCTGGCGCCCAATTTAAAGATCATCGCTCCGTGGCGGGAGTGGGAGCTGAAGGGGCGGGAAGAGGAGATCGATTACGCCCGGGCGCATGGTATTCCTATCCCGGTCTCCAAGAAAAAACCATACTCCTCCGACCGCAACCTCTGGCACATCAGCTACGAGGGGGGGATACTGGAAGATCCGTGGTTCGAGCCTAAAGAAGAGATGTTCCTGCTGACCGTTTCACCGGAAAAAGCGCCGAACAAGCCGCAATATGTCGAGATCGATTTCCTAAAAGGGGAGCCGGTCGCAGTCAACGGCCGGCCAATGGCTCCGGTCAAATTGGTCCAAACTTTGAACCGGCTCGGCGGCCGGCACGGCATCGGCCGGACCGATATCGTGGAGAACCGGCTGGTCGGGATGAAATCGCGCGGCGTCTACGAGACTCCCGGCGGGACCATTCTCTATGCCGCCCATCAGGCGATCGAATCTTTGACCCTCGATCGCGATACCCTGCATTACAAACTGTTGGTCGCCCAACGTTACGCCGAGCTGGTCTATAATGGCCAGTGGTTCACGCCGCTGAAAAAAGCGCTGGACGCCTTTATCGATCGGACCCAAGAGAACGTGACCGGCGTGGCCCGCCTGAAACTCCATAAAGGTAATGTGACCGTGGTCGGGCGCCGGGCAAAGCGCTCGCTTTATCACGCCAAAATGGCGAGCTTTGAAAAAGAAGAGGTTTATGATCAGGCTGATGCGACTGGGTTCATTAACTTGTTCGGCCTGCCGATAAAAATCCAAGCACTTCTGAGCGGGAAAAGATAAAGTAGCGGCGACCTTTAGGTCGCCAAAAAATGGAGGTCTAAAGACCTCCGCTACATTTCAAAGGAGTTAATATGGCAAAACATATCAAACCGTGGTCGGGCCGCTTTTTTGATAGCCTGGCCAAAACGGCCGAGGCCTTCACCAGCTCGATCCATTTTGACGTCAGACTTTATGAACATGATATTGTCCAGAGCATCGCTTACGCCAAGACCCTGGTCAAGGCCGGAGTCCTGACCGCGACCGAAGCCAAGAAGATCACTGCGGCCCTGGAAACGATCAAACGCGAGATCGCCTCGGGCAAATTGGCCCTCTCCCCGGAACTGGAAGATATCCACATGAACATCGAAACCTTCCTGATCAACAAGGTGGGCGAGATCGGCAAGAAGCTCCATTCCGGCCGGAGCCGCAACGACCAGGTGGCGACCGACCTCCGGATGTACGTTAAAGCGGAAGTAGCCAGTATTGTCGACGGCCTGAATAAATTCCAGGGGTGTTTGCTTGACCTGGCGGACAATAATCTTAAGGTCGTCATGCCTGGCTATACCCACCTGCAGCGGGCCCAACCGGTCCTCCTCTCGCACCATTTTCTCGCCTATTACGAAATGCTGAAGAGGGACAAGGAGCGTTTTTTGGCGGTCGCTTTGGAAGCCGACGTCATGCCCCTCGGTTCCGGGGCGCTGGCCGGGGCGGCCTTCGGGCTCGACCGGGAGGCGCTGGCTCGCGACCTCGGTTTTGCCAAGGTCTCGCGCAACAGCCTGGACGCGGTCTCCGATCGTGACTTTGCCATTGACTTCAACTCTGCCGCGGCAGTTTTGATGATGCATCTCTCCCGCCTCTCCGAAGAACTGATCATCTGGTCGAGCTACGAATTTGATTTTATCGAGCTCTCTGACAAATACACTACTGGCTCGTCGATCATGCCCCAGAAAAAAAACCCGGACATCGCCGAATTAAGCCGGGGGAAGACCGGCCGCGTTTTTGGCAACCTGCTTGGCCTGCTGACAACCTTGAAAGGGCTGCCGCTCGCTTATAACCGTGATATGCAGGAAGACAAGGAAGCGCTCTTTGATTCGGTCGATACCGTCAAGGCGGTCCTCTCGATCTATGTCGAGATGCTGGCCACGATGAAGGTCAATGCCGACGTAATGAAAGCGGCGGCGAAAAAAGGTTTCCTGACCGCGACCGACCTGGCTTATTATCTGGTCGGCCATGACGTGCCATTCCGCGACGCTCATGCGATCGTTGGTAAGATCGTCGCTTTCTGTGAAGAATCGAACATGGAGCTGGAATACCTTTCGCTGAAACAGCTGAAGGAATTTTCGGACGCTTTCGGCTACGACGCGACCCGCGTGTTGTCGGTCGAAAGCAGCCTGGCCAATCGCGATATCACCGGCGGGACAGCTCCGCACCGGGTCAAGGAGGCGATCAAGCGTGCTCGAAAAGAGCTACTTCATGATCAAGCCTGACGGTGTTGCCCGCGGCCTCGAAAAAGAGATCTTTGCCCGGGTTGACCAGGCCGGCCTGAAGATCGAGACGAGCCGTATTCTCCAATTAACCCCGGCGGAAGCGGCTGACCTTTACCGGCCGCATCTGGGAAAAAAATTCTATCCCGGACTGGTCAAGTTCATCACTTCCGGCCCGGTCGTTGCCTGCACGGTAGCGGGCGAAGGGGCGATCGCCCGCCTGCGCGAATTGATGGGCGAGACCGACCCGCTGGCGGCGGCCCGCGGCACGATCCGCGGCGACCTGCGTGAAGCCGAAGTGATCAATGAGCAGGGCATTATCAAAAATCTGGTCCACGGCTCTGACAGCCCGGAGTCGGCGGCCCGGGAACTGGCGATCTTCTTCTAATGAGGCTGTTCTTGGCCGGTTTGACCTGCCTTCTCCTCCTCTCCATATCTTCCGCCCAGAAAGTCGAACTGATCAAGGAGCAGGGGGTCGTGTCGGATTACGCCGAGGTCGTTGACGCTTATACCAGGGATAAAGTTGAGAAGTTGGCCGGCGAACTGAAGCGGATCACTTCGGTCAAATACCGGGTGGTCGTCATTCGTTCGGTGGAGATGATGGAAGTGATCGATGCCCAGGCTTACGGCCAGCAATTGTATGACCGCTGGGATGTTGGCCAGGCCAAAGACGGCCTGGAGCATGGCGTCCTGCTGCTGGTCTCGATCGTCGACCGCCAGGTCAAGATCATTCTGGGCCGGCAGGTCGACAAGCTTTTTACCCAGGAAGAAAAAGAGCAGATGGAGTGGAGCGTGATGGCGGAACTCGCCGAAGGTAAGTTTTCCCAGGGGGTTGAGGTCGGCTCCGGGCTTATCATTCAGCAGATCCTGGCTCACTGGCCGACCAAGGGGGCTTGGTTTGGCGGGCTGAATTGGGAAAAAGCCTCTTTCCCTCTTTTTCTTCTGGTGTTGGTCGCGATCGCTCTGACCCTGGTGACCGGCGGCGGATTTCTGATGGGCTTCAGTATCGCGGTCGGCGGGCTATTTGGTTACATGTTTCTGGGAGTGCCGGGGATGGCCCTGGCGGCGGCCCTTGGTTTTTTCCTGAATTTTAGCAAGAGGACAAATTGAAACGAGTTTTGCTCTGCTGGTGCCTGCTTTGCTCCGCCGCCTTGGCCGCGGCGCCCGATCTACCGCTCTCCCGAGGTTTTGTCAACGATTATATCGGCTTGCTGGACGCGTCGTCTAGCCAAAAGATAGCAGAGGTTTGCCGTCAGCTGGAAAAACAGACCTCGGCCGAGATCGCCCTGGCCATTGTCGCGACCGTCGCGCCGCTCGATTCCAAAGAGTACGCGGTCAAGTTATTTGAGAAATGGGGGATCGGCAAGAAGAATAAAGATAACGGCTTGCTGGTCCTCTTTGCCCGGGACGAGCGGCGGGTCGAAGTAGAAGTCGGTTATGGCCTGGAAGGGATCATCACCGACGCCCGGGCCGGCCGGATCCTCGATGAATATGCCATACCGTACTTCAAACAAGGGAACTACTCTGCCGGATTGCTGAACACGGTCACCGCTTTAGCCGACCGGATCTCCGGCCGGGCGAGCGAAGAAGGCGAGGTCTTAGCCGGCGCAGGGGCTACCCATTTGTCCTGGACAGGTAAGTTCGATCCGGAGTTCACGATCAATATTGCTTTTGTCATCATAGTTATCCTTTCCACTTTTGCTTCGGGGATCGTGGCCGGGCTGTTTGGCGCCGGGGTGGGGGCGGTTTTCGGCTTTATGCTCTTTGGCGGCGTTGGGGCGTTGGTTGGAGCCTGCCTCGGTTTTGTGTTATCATATACCAGAATTTCCGGTTTTGGTGGCGGTGGTTGGTCGAGCGGTTCGGGGAGGTTTGGCGGCGGGGGCAGTGGTGGTGGTGGTGCGGGGAGAAGTTGGTAAACATTCAGGAAACCGGCGAATAAACTTCGCGGTTTCCTGAATATGATTGGAAGCCGCGACGTTCAGTCGCAGGATTCCAATCACGAAGGAGGAAATAGTATGTGGAAATGGTTAATTGGGATACTGGTCGTTGTTCTGGTGGGTGGGATGTGGCTGGTCGGTCTTTATAACGGTTTGGTCGGTAAGGACCAGAACGTCAAAACTAATTGGGCGCAGGTCGAAACGCAGCTCCAGCGGCGCTACGATCTGGTCCCGAACCTCGTCGAAACGGTCAAGGGTTACGCGACGCATGAAAAAGAACTTTTTGAGAACGTGGCCAAGGCGCGGACCGCTTGGGCCGGCGCCAGCAACACCAACGAGAAGGTTGCCGCGGCGAACCAGATGGAAGGTTTTCTCGGCCGGTTGATGGCGGTCGCCGAGAACTATCCGCAATTAAAGGCTGCCGAGAATTTCCGGGCCCTGCAGGACGAGTTGGCCGGCACGGAGAACCGGATCTCGGTCGCCCGGATGCGCTATAACGACGCCGTCCAGGAATACAATGTTACTGCCAAGACCTTGCCGACCGCTTTCTTTGTGAGCATGTTCGGTTTTGAGCGGGAGAAAGCTTTCTTTGAAGCGGCCAAGGAGGCTAAAGAAGCCCCCAAGGTGAAGTTCTAGTGAAGATCAGGGTAGAGAGCGGCTCGCTGACTGGGATCAGCGGCGACCTGTTGGTCGTCGGTTTATTCGCGGGGGTCAAGAAGCCGACTGGCGCGACCGCGGTGGCGGACCAGGCCCTCGGCGGGATGATCAGCCGCCTGATCAAAGATGGCGAGATCGACGGTAAGGCGGATAAGATCACCGTCATCCATTGCCCGGGTAAATTGAAAGTACGCAAGGTGGCCGTCCTCGGCCTGGGTAAGCAGGATAAATTTGACCTGGAAGCGGGACGCCGGGCGGCGGCCGCGCTGATCAAAAAAGCCCAAGAGATCAAAGCCGGACGGGTCGTGACGATCGTCCACGGTTGCGGCTGCGGCGACCTTGATCCGGAAGAGGCGGCCAAGGCGCTGGTTGAAGGGGCGATCCTTGGCTTGTATAAGTTCGCCGGCTATGCCAAAGATAACGACGAGCCGCAGTTCGCGGTCAAAGAGCTGGTGCTGGTCGATCACGACCGGACAAAGCTTGGCGCCATCAGCCGGGGGGCCAAGCTCGGCCTGATCATTGCCGAAGCGGAGAACCACGCGCGTGACCTGGTCAATGAGCCGTCCAACCGGATGACCCCGGTCCGTTTTGCCGAACTGGCCAGAAAGATCGCCCGGATCAACGGTTTAAAGTTCACCGTCCTTGACCCGAAAAAAGCGGGGATGGAGGCGCTCTGGGCAGTGGCCAAGGGTTCGAACCAGCCGCCGCGCCTCGTTGCCCTGGAATACCGCGGCGATCCGCGCTCCAAGGCCAAGATCGCCCTGATCGGCAAGGGGATCACTTTTGATTCCGGCGGCATTTCGCTTAAGCCATCCAAGAATATGGACGAGATGAAGTCCGACATGGCCGGGGCGGCCGCCGTGCTCGGCGTGATGAGCCTGCTCTCCGACCTGAAGCCGAAGAAGAACGTCCTGGGTGTTATCCCGCTGACCGAGAATATGCCTTCCGGCCACGCGACCAAGCCGGGCGATGTCGTCTCCTCCCTGGCGGGCTATACGATCGAAGTGACCAACACCGACGCCGAAGGGCGGATGATCCTGGCCGACGCGATCACTTACGCCAAAAAAAGGGGCGCGACCAAACTAATAGATGTGGCGACCCTGACCGGCGGCTGTATTGTCGCCCTGGGGGATGCGGCCACGGCGGTGATCGGCAATGACCAGGCGCTGATCGACCGGGTGATCGCGGCGGGCAACAACTGCGGCCAGAAGATGTGGCAGCTGCCGCTCTATGACGAATACAAAGAAGCTTTGAAAAGCAAAATCGCCGACTTGAAGAACACTTCCGGGACCGGTAAGGCGTCCCCTTCCAGCGGCGCCGCTTTCCTGGCTAAATTTGTCGGTGAGACCGCCTGGGCCCATCTCGATATCGCCGGGACCGCTTTCCTCAACAAGGGGCGCGGGTACTTACCGGAAGGGGCGACCGGTGTGCCGGTGCGGACCTTCATAGAATTGTTAAGGTCTTGAAGAACTTCAAACTTCCAACTTCCAACTTCAAAACAAATATCAAATATCAATTTCCAATAACCAAATATTTTGGTATTTGTTGTTTGATCGTTGCCATTTGTTTTGAGGTTGGATGTTTGATGTTGGATGTTACTGCTCCGGCTTTCGCGCTCTCTCCGTTGGACCACGAGAATACCCCTATTTTCAAGGAGCAGTACCGGATTAAGATCTGGAACCAGGCGGGGGGGACGGTCGAGGTCAGCGCCGACGGCGGGAAAAGTTACGTTCAACTGGGTAAAGTGGTTTATCCGACAATTAAAACTAATCCCGAAGGGTATGCCGCTTCACGCTGGGTTGGCGATGGGCGGATAGCGGCCACCGCGGTCAATGCTATCCACATCAAGACCGCGCTTGGCGCGGCGACCGGTTCTGGTGTCATCTTCAGCCTCCTCCCCAGGGAATTCCTCAAGACCCAGTCCCGATATCGCTCTTACTTAAGCTCCGATTCCTCGCTCTATACCGATATCCCGGCCGGGGAGTCGATCTTTGGCGGGGAATACTCGCCGTTCGTGGGGAACCGGGTTATGTTGTCGCGTCCCGGTTATGCCATCGTGCCGCTGCCGGTAGGCTATGTCCCTCAACTGAACGACAAGCTCTATATTATGGTCGAGCGGGCGGCCGATCAACCCAAAGAGATCATTTTTGAGAACAAGTTCGGCGGTAAAGTGACCGTGAATTATTTTGCCGGCGGGGAAAAAGTGATCGGCGAGGTCCTTCGCCCGGTCATTGGGGTCGGGCGCTTTGACGGGACCAAGTACGCCTCGGTCGGCCGGCTCCGGGCCAACCATCCCGGGGTGATCGATGTTTGTACTTCGCGCCTGGGGAAGATCGGCGGCTTTCAGATCGTTCCCTCTCTCCACGGGCAGACGATGAAGTCGGTCCGGGAGCTGACCCAGTGGCTGGTCGTCGGCCCGGCGGAGGTCGGCGGGGCGTCGCTCGAAGGAACAGCCCCATTATTTAAATATTTCCTCCGCCCGGTCTACGGTGAGAACGATCTGCTGGCTGACGACTGGGAAAATAAATTGTTAGGCCGTTTCCTGGTCGAGGTTAAATTGAAAGGGAAAGATAATTGGCAGCCGATGCCGGCGGAGGAATTTGACGACTATGACCTGACCGGAGATGTTCCCGCCTGGGCGAATACAGCGCTGTCAAACGTCACGGCGATAAGGATCTTGTTCCCGATCAAAGATTAGTTTCGCTGTTGACTGTTTCCCGAATCCGCGATCAATCATTGCGCGTCAACGTCCACATTATCGCCGGGAATTTTTCTGGTTTTCTGTGGTGAAAAGCGTCTAACTTCTCGCCTGAATCTACCACAAAGCTCCCTTTTAAATAGGGCAGGGCGCTGTTTTCGCCCAGTATTCGGCTGATCAATAAATTATAAGAAGCGCCCAGCCCGAGATTCCAGGAGTCTATATTGAAAGGGAAAGCGTTCGGAAAGTTTATCCCCACTTCGGGGAAAGCCCGCAAATGGCCCATCAGCTCGATCATCAGATAGCGCCTGGCGTCCTCAGGATTTTTTATATACGGATAAACGTCGCTCGGCAGGCCGACGTTCGGGTTGCTGAAAACGGTTTTGTTTAAATCATCTAATTTTGCATCGCAGACAAGAGCCACGGCGTAAAGTGAGTTGACCGGATCGAGGGCGATCCTGATTGCGTTCTCTTCGGTCATTTCGAACTCGGGAAAATATTTATGCCAGAGCTGGCCGCCGTCGCGTTCTCCGGCGATCAATAGATCGCCCGCCATGACGGTGTTATGTCCCAGGCTTTGGAAGGGGACGGGGAGTTTCATTAGAGAAGCCAATCCCCACGGGCAATCATACATCGTGTCCCCTTGTTTAAATGTGATACCAAAAGCGTAACCTTGTTTTTTATAAGCGCTATATGTTCCCCCAAAGTTTAACGCTTGTGCCGCCGTGCCGAAGGCTGAAGCTGCTCCTGCGTCTTGCCAGACATCGTCCCAGCGCAGCCAGGTATGCGTGATCAGTGAATGGGCCATCAAAAAGCTTCTAAATAGTTCAGAGGAAATGTCTGGATGGGAGTCATGTAATTTTCGGGCCGCCTCATTGAAGGCGAATTGATGTGTTTTTATCAGGCGGAACGCGTCGGCATGAAGTTTTAAGTCAACATATCTAAAAGCGAAATTGGAGTTGAGCGCCCAGGTATTGCTTTCTTTTGCCGGTTCCAAATCGCTGATCCAGATCCTGGCCGGATTGGCTACCTGACCCTTGAATTTTGCTTCCAGTTCGGCGATCAGCCGATCCAGTTCGGGCAACGGCAGCGACCTGTTTATTCCGAGCGCATCGATATAAAATTGGGCGTAAGTTTTGTCATAAGAGGCAGGCGAGCTGTCGCAGATCTTGCCGGCAACCCATTGCTCCATTTTTCCGCTGCCTGCGTTTAATTCCTCATGGGTGCCGCTGGACGAATGAGTGTTGGCTTGCAACCGTGGAGATGAGGTGATCATTTTATACATGGTCCTGGCGCTCCGGTCGGGAGTCAGCTGGATTTCGAACGGAGGTAAATTGCCCGGAGGGGTAACCGTAACCGTTCTGCTTGTCTGGGGGACAAAATGGTCCAAAAGGTCAAATAGAGTTCTGGCCGATAAAATTGCCCGCAGGTCGTCTGTTTCTTCTTTATTCAGCTCTTGCCGCGCGGCCGGCTCATGATCGGCGATCCTTTTCGCGTTATCCAGCAGCCGAAGGATTTCTCTTTTATTATCGTAGAGCTGTTTCAGCCAGGGAACCGAATATTTTTCCGCATAAATCGAAAGATTGTCAAAAATCGGCCTCAAGTGTCCCAGGTTTTGGTTGGGATAGCTTTCAGCAATTTCCTGTGTTAACCGTTTAATGTTTTTGATCGCATCGGGCAATTTTATGCTGGGGTCAAAAAAACTAGCGGTCGGGGCTTGCCTGACTGTTTGATGAGAGGGGATCAGGGCTGAAGAGGCAAGGCCGAGGGCTAAGACCGCTTTACTTAACGGACGCGCCAATAAATTACGTGTTCTATCCATTATGGTTGCGGCTTTTTCGATGGCCATATACTGCTTATCGGGCTCCTTTTTTGAAAATTTCAATTATTATCTGTATAATTCACATATGGCGCAAAAGTTCTATCTGACCACGCCGCTATACTACGTGAACGATATCCCTCACATCGGCCATGCGTATACGACGATCGCGGCTGATGTTTTGGCTCGTTATAAGCGATCGAAGGGGTTTGAGGTCCACTTCCTGACCGGGACAGACGAGCACGGGCAGAAGGTCTGGAAAGCGGCGGAGGGGCAGGGGAAGCAGCCGCAGGCCTTCGTCGACGAGATCGTCGAACGGTTCAAGTCCGCCTGGCAAGTGTTGAACGTCAAATACGACGATTTTATCCGCACCACCGAACCGCGGCATGAAGAGTGCGTCCAGAAGATCTTTAGCCGTTTGCGGAAGCAAGGGGATATTTATAAGGGCCAATACCAGGGGTGGTATTGCGTGACCTGTGAGACCTATTGGGCTGAAGGGGAATTGAAAGAGGATATGGAAGGGCGCAAGCTTTGCCCCGATTGCGGCCGCCCGACCGATCTTCTCAAGGAAGACTCCTATTTCTTTAAGCTCTCGGGCTACCAGCACCGTTTACTGAAATACATTGAGGACCACCCCGGTTTTATCCAGCCGGCCTCACGCCGCAACGAGATCACCCAGTTCATCAAGCAGGGGTTGAAAGACCTTTCGGTGACCCGGACCGCTTTCCCCTGGGGGGTCAGTGTTCCGGACGATCCCCAGCATGTCGTTTATGTCTGGTTTGACGCCCTGATCAACTATATTTCCGCCATCGGTTACTTGCAGGATGACGCCAAGTTCAACAAATGGTGGCCCGCGCAGGTCCACCTGATGGGGAAGGAGATCGTCCGTTTCCATGCGGTCATCTGGCCGGCGATCCTAATGGCTCTTTCGCTCCCCCTGCCGGAGAAGGTTTTTGGGCACGGCTGGTGGACGGTCGAGGGGGAGAAGATGAGCAAGTCGAAGGGGAATGTCGTTGACCCGATAGCTTTAGCTAAACAGTATGGGGTTGATGTGGTCCGTTATTTCATCTTACGTGAAGTGCCGTTCGGGGTTGACGGCGATTTTTCCCAGAAGCTCTTCATTAATCGCTACAACACCGATCTGGCCAACGATCTGGGGAACCTTTTAAGCCGGACCCTGACTATGATCGAGAAATACTTTGATGGGATAGTCCCTAGGGTCCAGGGGCAAGAAGATGATTTAATTGCTCTGCTGAAGAAGACGCCGGCGGCTTTCACCCAGGCTATGGATGAATTGGCTTTCTCTGACGCTCTGGGGGTGGTCTGGGCTTTGATCACTGCGGCCAACGTTTATATTGAGAAACAGGCCCCCTGGTCGTTGGCGAAGAAAGGGGAGAAGGAACAGCTGGCCATCGTCATGGCCAATCTTTACGAGGTCCTGAAGACCGTGGCCGGGTTAATTACCCCCTTCATGCCCGAGACCGCTGCCAGGATCATCGTTCAGCTTAACCCCGACGGAACCAAGGTCAATAAGGGTGACGTTCTTTTTCCCCGGATCCAACAGTAGGTGGCGAGATTTCGTCGATAGACATATACAACCCGAATACACGAATATGGGTCCTAATATCCTAATAAGACAGCAAATATTAGAGCATTCGGGCCATCATTAGTGCATTCGTGTTGTACCTGGTAATAAGATTGCTCTAAGCCAAGCGGAGTTGATCAAGTGGCAAATCTTGTTTATCCAGAACTAAGCTATAAGATAATCGGAGTTCTTTTTAAGGTCCATAATGAACTTGGGCCTAACCTAGCTGAAAAGCATTATCAACGATCGATCGCCAAGGAATTTACCAGACAGGCTATTAATTACCGCGAACAACAGAAAATAGAGATATTAAGAAACGGATTGATTGGTAATCAATATGCTGATTTTCTCGTAGACAACAAGATTGTCCTTGAAATAAAAGCCACGCCAAGGTTTTCACGAAATAATGTTATTCAAGTATTAAAATATTTGAGAGAAGCTGACCTTGAGCTAGGCTTATTGGTTAATTTCTCTAGAAGAGAACTAATTTACAAGCGAATATTAAAGGGATTTAGGCCTAAGTGATGAAGATGTCTTCTAAGCGGACGCTTAATAAGCGTCAGACGGCTTACTTCTGTTCGCAACTTAAGATGCTCCTCTCCTCCGGCGTTCCCTTACTCTCAGCTTTATCAATTGCAAGTAAAGCAGGTAAAAAAAAGTTTTACAACATGATGCCGGAGGTAATCGAGAAGTTAAACAACGGGCTGATGTTAAGTGAAGCGCTCGTCAACTATTTGCCAATTTTGGCCGCCAGTTCAATAAAAGTGGGAGAGAGTAATGGGAGCCTTGAGGATGCCCTCGGCCAGCTCGCCAAATATTACGAAGAGCGGGCGGAGATCGAAGAAAAACTGATCAGCGCCCTCGTTTATCCCGCTTTTATATTCTGTTTAAGCCTCGTTTGTCTCATCGGCCTGGCCGTCTTTGTTCTTCCCGGGTTGAGCGGCGTGTTTGCCGATATCGGCGGTGAATTGCCTCTGATCACCCGGATAATTCTTGGTTCAGCTGATCTGTTCGCGCAATTGTTCCCGATCCTGATCATCGGCGGTTTGCTGGCGAGCTTGGTTGTTTGGCGCAGAAAAGCTGATGTCGCCAGCCGTTTGCCGTTCGTCGGAAGTATTATGAAACAAGAGGAGATCATCCAGGGGTTAGGGACGATCGGCGCTTTGCTCAACACCGGGACACCGATCGATAAAGCGTTGCAGGTGGCGGCCGAGACCTCCCGCGGGAGAGCTTTCCGTTCGACCATTCTGGCGGCGCGCGATAAGGTGATCAACGGGGAAAAATTATCGTCAGTTCTGGCGGCCGGCCAATTCTTCCCGCCCGAGATGACCGACATGCTTAAGGTCGGCGAAAATTCCGGCCGGCTGGCCGAAATGTTCTTGAGCGTTTCTCATTACCAGGCGCGGGAGAGGGAGATGAGCCTTAAAAGATTGACCGCTCTGATCGAGCCGGTCATGACCCTCTCGGTCGGCCTCTTTGTCGGCTTGGTTGTCATGGGGATTTTTCTCCCGCTGATGAACATGATTTCAGCTTTGAATTGAAGTTTTATTGTCTAAACCCTATAATATAAGGAGATGGTTAGTATGAAAAAAGGTTTTACGTTAATTGAGGTCCTGGTCGTTATCGGGATAATCGGTTTGCTCTCGGTTTTCCTGGTCCCTAATTTGTTGGGAGCGCGCGACCGGGGTAAGGAAGCGGCCGTCCGGGGGGTCATGCATACCGTCCAGCTGGCGGTAGAAGCTTACCAGATGGAGAATGATGTTTATCCCATGGCCAAGAACATTACCCTGGCTTCGCTCTGCCGCGACTATCTGATGGCCGGCGGATATGTTGCCGGTATTCCGAAAAACCCGTTCACCGGTAAGGAGTACTCCGATTCAGACACGGCCGGCCGGATCGTTTACAGTTACGATGATCCGAGCGGCAAATATACGCTGACAGGATACAAACGGAATGGAATGGCGCAACTTCAAGAACTGTCTAATATGTAGTTGTCTGTTGGTGACGGCCGCCCTGGCCGGGCAGGTTGACCCCGACGGGGGACTTAAATTCAGTTTAGGTGGCGAAGTTTCTCTTTTAAATCCGATTCTTTCGACCGACAATGTCTCCTCCGCGGTGGAAAGCGCTATTTTTTCCGGGCTGATCAGCTTCAACGAGAATCTTGAACCCGTTCCCGACCTGGCGGCCAGCTGGCAGGTTTCCCGCGATGGCCGGACCTGGACTTTCAAATTACGCCGCGATGTTCTCTGGCACGATGGCGTCCCGTTCACGGCCGATGACGTGGTCTTTACTTTCAACTCGATCCTCAACCCCAAAGTGAATTCGGTCCGCCGGAGCGATTATATTATTGACGGTCGGCCGATCGTTTTCCGGGCGGTTAACAAGTATACCGTGCAGGCTGTTCTGCCTAAGCCGTTCGCCCCTTTCCTGACCCACGCGGCGATGAGCGTTATCCCTAAACATCTGCTGCAAGGTGAGGATATCAACACGGCCAAGTTCAACCGCCGGCCGGTCGGGACCGGACCCTTTATCTTCCAGGAGTGGCAGACCGGCGACCACATTACCGTCCGCCGCAATCCCGATTATTACCTGGGGAAACCTTTGCTTAAACAGATCGTTTATAAGATTATCCCGGATGATAACACCGCCCTGGTCGCCCTGGAGGCGGGGGAGATCGATGAGGCGGGGATCCCGCCAAAAGATTACACCAGAATGAAGAGCGTCAAAGGGATAGGCGTTTACGAGTCCGATGTTTTGCTCTATGTCTATCTCGGGTTGAACCTGGCCAATCCTAAATTTACCGACCGGAGGGTCGGGCAGGCGCTGGCTTACGCTACAGACCGGAAACAACTCGTCGGCCTGATCTTTCGGGGTCTAGCGACACCAGCTTATGCCCCTTCCGCGCCGATCTCCTGGGCTTACTCCGGCGAGGTAGCTAAATATCCGTACAACCAAGATAAAGCGCGGCAATTATTGAAAGAGGCGGGAGCGGAGAACCTCGAATTCACCATCCTGGTCAACCAGGGGAACAAAGAGCGGGAAAAGGCGGCCGTCATCCTCCAGCAGCAGTATAAGAAGGTGGGGGTCAAAGTTAAGGTTCGGGTGATGGAATGGTCCTCTATTCTCAAAATAGTTAACGCGCCGAAAGACCCGAAAGATTTTGAGGCACTGATCATGGGGTGGTCGCTCGGCCTTGATCCCGACGCTTATTCGATTTGGCATTCGAGCCAGTATCCCAAAGGGTTTAACTTCGTCAAATATAAGAACCCCGAGGTTGACCGGCTTTTGGAGGAGGGGAGGACGACGATCGACCGGGGTGGGCGGAAGCGGATCTATGCCCGGATCTGGAAACTGATCGCTGACGACCAGCCGTATATTTTTCTCTGGTATCCGAAGTCGGTTTCCGGCGTTAACACCCGGGTCGGCGGGTTGTCCAAGCCCGGTCCGGCCGGGATGTTCCTCCATCTTGAAAAAGTGTTTATAAAAAAATGATATATTTTGGAAACCGGCGACTAAACGTCGCGGTTTCCAAACGGCGAGGAACCGAGAATGTCATTTTCAGGCTTCAGAAAACGATTTTTTCATCGGCTCTATTTCCACAAATTTTGAAATTTCTCTCTTTTTTAGGCGATATATATTAGTAATGGTTGCGATCAATAAAATAGGTGTATTCCCATGCGCCGGGAAGGTTTCTGCGAAAACCGTGAGCTTGCTCCAGGCTTACCGTCAATTCACTTTTCCAGGCCATCATTTCAACGGCTTGAACACCAATGGAACAATAACCGCAATGGCGATTGACTGCTTGAAAAAAACTCCGACAGTTGTTGTCTTGGCTATCGGCCAGGTTGGGGGAAGAAACCTTGAGTTTCTTATTGCCGCGAATTCGCCACACAAACCGATCAGGGAGATGATCATAAGCGAATTCAACGGCCAGCAAAATGTAGTTGCTCAAGTGAAAGGATTGGAGATCGTTGACGCTTCTCCTATTACTAAGGTGGCGCCGGCATACTCGCAACCGATCATTCAAAAAGAGGGGCCGCTTCAGCCGACAGAATATCCTTTTACTACTCCTGATTATTCTTTTCAGCCAACGGAACTTCCTCGAGGCAGATGCGGTTCATTGTCTCAAATAGAAATAAATTATTTTGAATATTTATCCGGGGAGATAACGAGGCATTGGCATTTCAGCGGTTTTTCTCTGCCTGATATCGAATCAGGAACTACTATTCCCTTGGCGGCTGAAGCATTGGTCAGGAGTAACGAGGCCAAATTAAGCCGCCTGGTTGCCTGGGGGATGCTTTTACCCAGTGATGCCGACCAGCTCTTAATCCGTTCCAGGGAAGTTGGCGCGGAAAGGCTAACCCTTATGCTGATGAAAACCGTGGAAGAATATCTAACTGCTAAATTTTCCCCTAAACAAATTCCAACAATGGTAAAAAGACTAATGCCAGCTGGTTATATTGATTATCTCTTCAATAAATATCAAGCTCAAGGGGTTCCCCGGTCTGATGCCTGGCGCTTTGCGGTTAGTAATCCAGCCGATCCAGAAGCGGCACTGAAGAAAGCGCTCAAAGCAGCGACTGACTTGGTGAATAAATATCAGGCTGAGGGGGTTCCCCGGTCTGATGCCTGGCGCTTTGCGGTTAGTAATCCAGCCGATCCAGAAGCGGCACTGAAGAAAGCGCTCAAGGTAGCGACTGAACTAGCGAATAAATACCAAGATCAGGGAGTTACCCCATCCGATGCCAGGTACTTTGCGGTTTATAATCCAAACAAGCCAGAGACAGCACTAACCAAAGCGCTAAAGGTTGCGGCAGACCTGGCGAATAAATACCAAGATCAGGGAGTTACCCCATCCGATGCCAGGTACTTTGCGGTTTATAATCCAGACAAGCCAGAGACAGCACTAACCAAGGCGCTAAAGGTTGCGGCAGACCTGGCGAATAAATACCAAGATCAGGGAGTTACCCAGGCTGATGTCTGGCGCTTTGCAGTTGGAAATTCAGACAAGCCAGAGATAGCATTAACCAAAGCGCTAAAGGTTGCGGCAGACCTGGCGAATAAATACCAAGATCAGGGAGTTACCCCGTCCGATGCCTGGCACTTTGCGGTTGGGTATAAAGATGCCGAAGCGGCGCTGAAGAAAGCACTCAAGGTAGCGACTGAACTAGCGAAAAAGTACGAATCTGAGGGAGTTACCCCGTTCGATGCCTGGCGCTTTGCGGTTAGAAATCCAACCGATCCAGAAAGAGGGCTAAAGAAAGCGCTCAAGGTAGCGACTGAACTAGCGAAAAAGTACGAATCTGAGGGAGTTACCAAGTCTGATGTCTGGTACTTTGCGGTTTATAATCCAGACAAGCCAGAGACAGCACTAACCAAAGCGCTAAAGGTTGCGGCGGACCTGGCGAATAAATTCCAAGATCAGGGAGTTACCCTGTCCGATGCCTGGTACTTTGCGGTTGAGTATAAAGATGCCGAAGCCGCGCTAAAGAAAGCGCTAAAGGTTGCGGCAGACCTGGCGAATAAATACCAAGATCAGGGAGTTACCCCGTCCGATGCCTGGCACTTTGCGGGTGGGTATAAAGATACCGAAGCGGCGCTGAAGAAAGCACTCAAAGTGGCGGCAGACCTGGCAGCTAAATACCAAGATCAGGGAGTTACCCCGTCTGATGCCTGGCGCTTTGCGGTTAATAATCCAGCTGACCCAGCGGCGGCGCTAAGAAAAAGTAAAGGGTTGTAGAAACTTTTTCATTAATGTATTTTGACTGCTGCGCCACCGCGAAAAGATTTTTATCAAACAGAAATAACCAGGATTTTAACCCTTTTAAAAAACAATGAAATTTTGGCTTGGCCAGGCGGATAAAGAATTGGCCCCAATCTTTTCAGGAGGTATTGACCATGGATGGTAAACCAATTTCAAATAATGCAGTTCAGATCGCTCGCCGGCGGTTTTTCTTTTCTTTATCACAAAAGGCCAAACGCGAAGGTGTCGAGGACCGGCAGGCGATAAAATATCATTATTTGCAAACGCATTATTTGCAAACGATCGAGATCGATCCTAAAAAACTCGGAGTAGCCAGCTCGCAGATTGTAATCAGCGGCGGGGATGCCGGCGTCAAGAATATCGATCATTTAACGGGGCAAAGGGTAGCGGTTAATGAAGCGCTGGCCGCCCGGTTTAGCGAGCCCGAACTGGCCAGGTTGTTTTCAAACCCTGATCTGGCCGCGCTCGATTTTCCCCGGGGCGCAAAAATGGCTGAAGATAAATTGAACGGCATGTTGACTGCGGCAAGAGGGGCAGAAACCACAGAAAGGTTTTTTGTTTATACCGTTCCAGCCAAAGATGTCTATCGTTTCGGCGGAGCAAGCTTTCTGCTGATCCTGGCCGACCAATTGCCCGATTATTTGAAATAGTAAGCCGCCCTGATATTTGCGCATTTGTCGGCGTTAGTTTAAAATAACGCTAGATGCGCGCATACATTGTAAAAAGACTGCTGCAGCTGATCCCGCTCCTGATCGGCATCTCCCTGATTTCCTTTTTCGTCATGCACCTGGCTCCCGGTGACCCGACCGCTCTTTTTATCGATCCCAACGTCAAACCCGAAGAACTAATGCGTGTGCGCGCCAACTGGGGGCTGGACCAGCCAGTCTATATCCAATATTTTCTCTGGCTGAAGAATGCCGTTCTCCTCGACTTTGGCCGGAGCTATACGACCGGCCAGCCGGTCATCAGCGAGATCGCCGAGCGGCTGCCGCTGACCCTGATGCTGATGATCCCCTCATATATCCTGACCTTCCTGATCTGCATCCCGCTCGGGGTAATGTCGGCGGTCAGGAAAAACTCCTGGTTCGATAATACGGTCACCTTCCTCTCTTTTACCGGGATGGCGATACCGACCTTCTGGCTCGGCCTGATGCTGATGCTCCTCTTCTCGGTCCAGCTCCACTGGCTGCCGGCGGTCGGCAATATCGTCTTGCCGCTCATCACGATGACGATCGGGAGCCTGGCCGGCTTGACCCGCTACCAGCGGTCGGCGATGCTCGAGGTCCTCAACCAGGATTTTATCCGGACGGCGCGGGCTAAAGGTTTGCCGGAATGGATCGTCATCTATAAACACGCTTTGCGTAACGCTCTTCTGCCGATCGTGACTATATTTGGTTTATCACTCCCCGACCTCTTTGGCGGAGCTTTCATTATAGAGACGATCTTCGCCTGGCCGGGGATGGGTCGGTTGGGGGTCCAGTGCATCTTCCAGCGCAATTATCCGGTCATTATGGGGATCGTCATGTTCTCCGCCGTGCTGATCGTTTTGGGAAATCTGTTGGCGGATATATGTTACGCGTTGGTCGACCCGAGGATTCGTTATGAATAAAATGACGAATAACCAATTTCGAATGACGAATGTTGGTATTATTATTATCTTAATCATGATAACTGCCGCGATATTTGCTCCGGCACTGGCTCCGTTTGATCCGTCCGAGATCACTGAATCGGAGATCCAGGGGCCGTCACTCCGGCATCTGTTCGGGACTGATGATCTGGGGCGTGATCTGTTAAGCCGGGCGCTCTACGGCGCGCGGATCTCGCTGACCGTTGGCGCGGTTGCCGTCATAATTTCCGTGTTGATCGGGACTTTGCTTGGGGCACTCTCCGGCTATTACGGCAGTTGGCTGGATAGTGTCATTATGCGCGGGGTGGATGTGATGCTGGCGTTCCCCTCGATCTTTCTTATCCTGGCGATCCAGGCGATGTTGACTCCCAATATCTATAATGTGATGATCGTTATCGGGCTGACTTCCTGGATGGGGGTGGCGCGGCTGGTGCGGGGTGAATTCCTCCGGATCAGGGAGTTGCAGTATGTGGAAGCCGCTCGCGCTATCGGCTGTTCTGACTTCCGGATCATCTTCCGCCATATCTTGCCGAACGCCTCCAGCCCGATCATCGTCGCCGCAACGCTGGGGATGGCCGGCGCTGTCCTGACCGAATCGGCCCTCTCTTTTCTTGGCCTCGGCGTCCAACCGCCGATGTCTTCCTGGGGAAATATGTTGATGGATTCGCAGGCGTACATGCGCGATGCTCCGTGGATGGCGATCATTCCGGGGGTCTTAATTTTAATATCAGTCCTAGCACTTTATTTTGTTGGCGAAGGGTTGCGGGAGAAGTTAAATGTTAGAGGTTAAAGGGCTGTCGGTCAGCTATCTGGTCAATGACCAGCCGGTTCGAGCGGTCAAAGAGATGAGCTTTACCGTCACCAAGGGTGAAGCGCTGGGGATCGTCGGCGAATCAGGCTCCGGGAAGTCAACGATCGCGCTGGCGATCATGCGCCTCCTGCCGCCGGCGGCCAGGATCGACGCCGGGGAGATCACCTTTGCCGGCCAGGCGCTCTTGACCCTGCCGGAAAAAGAGATGATCAAGATCCGCGGGGCCGGGATATCGATGATCTTCCAGGATCCCTTCACTTCGCTTAATCCGCTCTTCACGGTCGGTGATCAGATCGCGGAAACCATCGAATTGCATCAAGGGTTAAAAAGGAAAGAAGCCTGGGCCAAGACGATTGCCTTACTTGATCTGGTGAAGATCAACGATCCGGCGGCCAGGGCGAGGGACTATCCCCATCAGTTTTCGGGCGGGATGAAGCAGCGCGTAATGATCGCGCTGGCGCTGGCTTGCCAGCCGGAACTGCTGATCGCGGATGAACCAACTACCGCGCTCGACGTTACCATCCAGGCGGAGATACTGAAGCTGTTAAAAGAGTTGCAAAAAAGCTTGAACCTATCCATAATTTACATAACTCATAATTTTGGGATCATTAAAGCGGTTTGTCAGAAAGCGTTAGTGGTTTATCAGGGGGAGGTGGTGGAGGCGGGGAGCGTGGCCGATCTTCTGGCGGCGCCCCGGTCCGCTTATACTGCCAGGCTGTTAGGCGCCTTGAAAGTCTTGAACGGAAGGGGTGAATAATAATGAAATTAACGGAACGTTTGCCGAACTGGATCAATGGCCTTGCTCTAGTTCTTTTAGCGGCGATCACGATCTTGCTGGTCATCATCATTTTCCGGATCTAAGCTGATGGCGTTGATCAAAGCGAACAATCTAACCAGGGCCTTCGGTTCGGTCCGGGCGGTTGGCGGCGTTACTTTTACTATCGAGTACAGCGAAACTTTGGGCTTGGTCGGAGAATCCGGATCGGGGAAATCAACCCTGGCTCGTTTACTGCTCCGTCTGATCGAACCGAGTTCCGGCGAGGTCAATTACTACGGAATTGAGAATGTCCGCCGCGATTGCCAGATCGTCTTCCAGGACCCGCAGACCTCGCTCAATCCCCGGATCAGGATAGGGGAAGCGATCGGTGAGCCGATCTTGATCCATCAGCTTCTCCCCAAGGCCAAGATTAACGGGCGAGTGGCTGAACTGCTCGAATTAGTGAGGTTGCCGGCCGCCTATGCCAGGCGCTGGCCGCATGAACTTTCCGGCGGGGAGAGGCAGAGGGTGGGGATCGCCCGGGCGCTTGCTTCCGCCCCGAAATTCCTGGTCCTCGATGAGCCGGTCTCGGCGCTGGATGTCTCGATCCAGGTTGATATTCTGAAGCTTTTAAAAGAGGTTAAAACTCGGCTGAACCTGACTTATCTCTTTATCGCTCACGACCTTAATGTTATCGGCTACATGAGCGACAGGATAGCGGTCATGAAAGAAGGAAAACTGGTGGAACTGGGTACCAGGGACCAGGTACTAGGCAGTCCACAAGACCCTTACACGCAGAAACTTTTAGCTTCGACCTTGAAGGTTTGAGGCAGCCCTCACCTAATGGCGTTCCCCTCATCTAACTTAGTTGAGGCTTGTGACCTTCTCCCTGTGGGAGAAGGGTTTTCCTCACCTCAGCTTTACCAAAACAAAGACCCCTCTCCCTGAGGGAGAGGGGTCTAAGCTTGAACGAAGCTAGGGTGAGGGGAGCTCTACTTCTTCGGATTAAATCCCGCCAGCCCGATATATTTTGCCTTATTACCTAATTCCTCTTCGATCCGGAGCAACTGGTTGTATTTACAGACTCTCTCCGAGCGGGCGGGAGCCCCGGTCTTGATCTGGCCAGAGTTGGTGGCGACCGCTAGGTCGGCGATCGTTGAGTCCTCGGTCTCGCCGGAGCGGTGTGAGGTCATATATGTATAACCGGCCGCCTTAGCGACTTCCATGGTGTAGAGAGTTTCCGACAGCGTCCCGATCTGGTTAAGCTTGATCAGGATCGAGTTGCCGCACTTTTGTTTGATCCCTTTTTTCAGGAAGTCCGGGTTGGTGACGAAGAGGTCGTCGCCGACCAGTTGGATCTTCTTCCCTAAGCGCTCGGTCAATATCTTCCAGCCGTCCCAATCCTTTTCCGATAAACCGTCTTCGATGGAAATGAGCGGGTATTTTTTGACCCATTCCTCGTACATGGCGACCATTTCTTCGGGAGAGAGCGCTTTCCCTTCACTCTTGAGCTGGTACTTGCCGTCTTTGAAGAACTCGCTGGCGGCAGGGTCGAGTGCCAGGAAAACTTCCTTGCCCGGAGTATAGCCGGCTTTAGTGATCGCTTCCATGATGATCTCGATCGCCTCTTCATTTTTGGTCAGTTTGGGCGCGAAACCGCCTTCATCGCCGACTGCCGTGGAATATCCTTTATCTTTAAGGACTTTTTTCAAGGTCTGATAGACTTCCGCTCCGACGCGCAATGCTTCGGAGAAGGAGGGGACCCCGGCTGGGGAGATCATGAATTCCTGGAGTTCGTAGTTCCAGCCGGCGTGGGCGCCGCCGTTCATCACGTTCATGTTGGGGACGGGGAGGGTAACCGCTTTTTCGCCGCCGATATATTTGAATAAGGAGAGGCCGTAGGAGATCGAAGCCGCCCGGGCGACCGCCAGGGAGACGCCGAGCAGGGCGTTAGCGCCGAGGTTGCTCTTGAACTCTGTCCCGTCAAGGTCGAGCATCAGGTTGTCGATCTTTAACTGCTGATGAGCGGGCAGGCCGACGACTTTTGGGGCGATGATCTCATTGACGTTCTTGACCGCGGTGTAAACACCCTTGCCGCCATAGCGCTTGTCATCTTTGTCGCGCAGTTCCAGGGCTTCGTGTTCGCCGGTCGAAGCGCCGGAGGGGACAGCGGCGCGGCCCACGGTCCCGTCTTTCAGGGTGACGTCAACCTCAACCGTCGGGTTCCCCCGGGAGTCGATGATCTGCCGGGCGTGGACTTGCTCGATCCGCGCTCCGGTCTTGGCCCTCTCACCGACAAAAAAATATTCCTCAGACAATCTAACCATGTTATTACCCCTTTCAAAGAAAAAAGCGGGAGACGAGGTTCGAACTCGCGACCCCGACCTTGGCAAGGTCGTGCTCTACCAACTGAGCTACTCCCGCATAGTAATTATTTTAACATAGGGGGGAGAAAAATTCAAAATTTACCAGACCTTAACACGCTGGGCGGCTGGTTTATACATGGCCTCACCAGAGATGAGGTTGAACGCCTGATAAAACTCCGGCAGGTTGCTAAGCGGGCCGTTGACCCGATATTGAGCGGGGGAGTGGGGGTCAACCTTGATCAGGAGCTTGGCCCGTTCCGGGCGGGTGTTGTTCCGCCAGACCCTGGCGTAAGAAAGAAAGAAACGGGGTTGAGGCTTTTTCCCGGCCGGGAGAGAGCCGAGTGCTTCATAGGCGAGGCTTAAGCCGCCAAGGTCGGCAAGATTTTCCCCGAGGGTCAGTTTGCCGTTAAGCGGCAGGCCGGGAAAGGGGGTGTAGGCGCCAAACTGGGCGACCACTCCTTTGGTTTTGGCTTTAAAGTTGGCTTCATCTTTTTTACTCCACCAATCCTTGAGGTTTCCTTTGGCGTCAAATTTCCTTCCCTGGTCGTCGAAACCATGGGTCATCTCGTGGGCCATGATGGTGCCGATCGAACCATAATTGATGGCGTCATCGGCCGCCGCATCGAAGAACGGGGGTTGGAGGATCCCGGCCGGGAAGATCATTTCGTTGCGTTGCGGCATATAGCCGGCGTTGACGATCTGGGCCGGCATCTGCCACTCCTGCCGGTCGACCGGTTTACCAACCTTATTCAGTTCATAGTGGAAGTCAAAATAATTGCCGCGAAAGATATTGGCCAGATACGAGTTGCGTTCTATCTTCAACTTCGAATAGTCGCGCCATTTGTCCGGATAGCCGATCTTAAAGGTCATCGCTGCCAGCTTCTGCTGGGCGGCCTGTTTTGTCCGCGGGCTCATCCAATCAAGCCCCTTGATCCGCCGGGCAAACGTTCGGCGGATGCTCTCGATCATCTGGCTGGCGCGTTTTTTGGAGTGGGGAGAGAAGCGCTTTTGGACGAAGAGACGGCCGACCGGATGGTCAAGATAAGCGTTGACCGTACCGACGACCCGTTTCCAGCGGGGGCGGAGGACCTGGTTGCCGTTCATCGTCTTGGCGTAAAAAGCGAATTCTTCATTGACAAAAGCCGAGCTTAAATACTCGGCATTATCATTGACCAAGGTGAAGGCCAGATAAACTTTCCATTCCGCCAGGGGGATCTTGACCAGCAGTTTATTTAGCCCGGCCAAGAACTCCGGCTGGCCGACGTTGATTTTCCCCGGTTTGGTCAGCCCGATCGCCCGGAAATAGAGCGGCCAGGCGAAGTTGGGGGCAAGTTTGGCCAGCGCGGCCAGGGATTGCGGATGATAGTTCTGCCGGGGATCGCGCAAGGCGACCTTGGTCCTCGATATTTTAGCGAGGGCTGTCTCGATCTTGAGGACCGTCCGGGCTGACGCGGCGGAGGTTCGCTCGTCTTCCCCCATCAGCTTGAATATCCTGGCGACAAAAAGTTGGTATTTGGTCCGGATCTCCCTGGAGTAAAGGTCGTTTTTCAGGTAATAATCACGGTCCGGCAGGTTCAAGCCCCCCTGGTCTAGGTGAACGATCTGCCGATCGCTCCGAGCGAGATCGGGGGCGACGCCGAAAGAGAAGAGGGGGTCGGAAGTTGTTTGCTGCATATGGGCGAGTTCCAAAGCTAACCCGGTCAGATCTCTGATCGCTTCGATCCTGGCCAGTTCGGGTTGAAGCGGTTGCAGCCCGGCCGCTTCGATCTTCTGTTCATCCATCCCGCCGGCATAGAAGTCGCCGACCATTTTTTCGCGGCTATCACGCGGCCGTTTAGCCGCCCGCTCCATTATTTCCCGCAGGACCTTGAGGTTTTCCTCGCCGAGGATGACGAAACTCCCCCAACTGCTGTATTCCGCCGGGATTGGATTGTTTTTCTGCCAATGGCCAACGGCATAGCGGTAGAAATCGTCCCCCGGGCGGACGGTAGTATCGAGGTCGGTCAGGTTATCTTTTTTCTGGCTCATGTTGGAGCATCCGCTGAGCAAGGCTACGGTCAGGACCACGGTGGCACAGATCAGCGCTTGTCTCATCCCAGGGATTATAGCACGCGGCGGGCGCGGCATAAATTAGGTGTCCGCCGAAGGCGGATCCGCCTTTGGCGGAAAATTTAAAAAAACAGTGAAATTATTCATATGTCGGCCCGATAAACAAATGGTAACAGGAAGACGATAAAGGAGGACGACAATATTATGATGAAAGAATTCCGCTGTAAATTCTGCCACCGGCTGCTGGCCAAGGTGGAGGAGGGGTCGAAAGTCGAGATCAAGTGTCCCAAGTGCAAGACGATGAACCTCTATGATGACGAGACGGTCATTGTCTATGAAGTGCCCGAGAACAACGTCACCAAAAAGATCTTGGAACGCGGCGTCATTAAGTACGATTTCCTGCAGAATTAAGTAGTTTCCGATAAACTGAAAAGCCCGGCTTTAACTGCCGGGCTTTTTTTTGTATAATAGACCAGTGAAAACAACACCGGTTTATCTTTGCATTCTGGATGGCTTCGCGGTCGGAGAGCAGGGGCCGAAGAACGCCATTTACGACGCGATCGACCAGGGAAAGGCGCCGTTCATTGCCGACTTGTTCAAAAATCACCCTTACGCCAAACTGGAATGTTCCGGCCTGGCGGTCGGCTTGCCGGCCGGGACGATGGGGAACTCCGAGGTCAACCACCTGAACATGGGAGCGGGGCGGATCGTCTACCAGTCGATCGAACGGATCAATGTGGCGATCGATGACGGGAGTTTCTTCCGCAACGATGCCCTGACGGCGGCGGTCACCCGTTGTCAACAGAATAATTCAACCCTCCATCTCATGGGGCTCCTGCAAGGACATGGCGGAACTGTCCACGCCAGCATTCGCCATCTTTTCGCCTTGCTCGAGTTGGCTAAAAAGAACGGTTTGACCGACATCGCTATTCATCTCTTTACTGACGGCCGTGACACTAATCCGAAGGCGGCGGGAGAAATATATTTGCCGATGCTGGAAGAAGCGATCAGGGACCAGGGACCAGGGACCAGGGTCGCAACAGTGATGGGGCGGGAGATCGCGATGGATCGGGATACGTCCTGGGATAAGACGCTAATAGGCATGAGGTGCTTGGTACTAGGGACGGGGGAATTTAAAGCCGCCACTGCCCGTGAAGCGATCGATAATTCTTATGCTCGCGGGCAAACTGATGAATTTATCAGGCCGACGGTTATCGGTGATTATCAGGGGATGAGGCCGAACGATTCGGTCATTTACTGGAACTACCGGCAGGACCGGACGATCCAGCTGACGGCCGCCTTCTGCGAAACGGACAAGAAATATTTTAATTACAAAAAAGGGACGAAGCCGATCGACGACAATAGCTACAACGAGATTCAGGGGTTGCGGGCCAAGGTTGCCGGGCTCCTGTTCGTGGCGATGACCGAGTATTATCACGGCTTGAACGCCCTGACCGCCTTCCCCGAGAAGGAGGTCCCGGATACGGTTGGCCAGATCGTATCCGAAGCCGGCTTAAAACAATTGCGTCTGGCCGGTCCGGAGAAGTTCGCTCATGTCACCGGCTGGTTCTCCGGCCGGAGGGCGGACCCTTTCCCGGGAGAAGACCGCCATCTGGCCCAGGATATGACCTTGAAGGAGCGGACCGAAGAGGGGAAGCATTACGACTGGGTGCCGGAGATGACCGCCTTTCTGGAGACCGACTACGCGCTGGGGGCGATCGACCGGGGCGAGTATTCGCTGGTCGTCCATAATTTCCAGAATGGCGATATGGTCGGCCATACCGGCAACCTGGCGGCCGCGACCGAAGCGATCGGCGACATCTCCGCCTGTTTAGAAAAATTAGTCCCCGCCTGGACGGCCAAGGGCGGGGTCTTTATCATCACCGCCGACCATGGGAATGCCGACGAGATGAAGCTGGAAAATAAGGGCCAGGAAGTCGCCAGCACCCAGCATTCTCTCAATCCGGTCCCGTTCTGGGTCCTCGGCAAAGAGGTTAAATTGAATGAGTCCGGCATCATCCCTGATGTCGGTGTGACCGTGCTCGATTTGATGGGCCTGCCGATCCCCAAAGCGATGACGGCGAAAAGCCTGCTTAAATAACCCTGAAATTTTGTCTGGTTTTAAATGACAATCTTGCATGACAAGAGTAGCTCCGGTTGGTCCACTAATAATAACTAAATATTATCCGACCAAAACCGATGGCAATAGAATTGAAACATTGATCCGCTTAGTTGGTTGTTCTCCGCGGCTTGTTGTTACCGGGACAAATCAAAGCAATTTTAACGCTAATACACAGATCGGCAAAACAAGCCTGTTTAAAAACCCGGCATGGCAGAGCTATTTGAAAAAAAACGAATTGTGTTGTTACCATCATAATTCACATCACGGATGTATGATTGATGCGGACTTAAGCCGGGCGCCAGTCGCTGATATTTATGTGCTTGATGAGATCCATTCTTTTTTGCCGGGGCTGATTGGCTTGCTTGATCAGAACTTATTAGCGGGATACGGCGACGATCGGAGCGATGGTGAGGTGTTAATGGATTTTTGGGAGGCCGTTTCAAGATTGTCAGAGGCCCAACGCAAATTAATATTCATTACGGCGCTTCATCCGCAAAGTCTCATGATTAGAAATTATTTAGAAAGCCCCTCGATCATAAGATTTTTTGAACAATATAGATCAAGTGGAGGTTTTAGAATGCTGGAAGCGGTGTTTCAATCACCAATCCTGGAATTACCCGAAAGAAAACAGTGTTTATAAGATAGACAGCGCCCGCTTTACGCCCGCTTCGACCGCTACCTGCAGGCCTTTGGGGTAGGATCTCCGCCTTATCTTTATATAAAGATTTATAAATGAATGAAATATATTTTTAATGATATCGATATATGTCAGGCAATGAAAAACAGGATAAAACTATTATGAAAGTCATTTTAACAAGCGCTGGTTACTACCGCATCGGGGCACATTGGCTCAATCATCATTTTAACCCAGAAAAGCGTCTAGGATTAAAAACGATTGAGGATTCGTTAAGACAGGCAGGATTCAATAATGTGCTTCATTTTCCTGGGGACCCTGCCGTTGGTCTGGATCTCTGGCGCGATAGGGCAGTAATCATCGAAGAGCTGAAAAGAACGGTGGCGGGTGAAAACGACGCGGTTTTCGGCCTGTCGACCACTTCGGAAGAGTATTTTAAATTTACAGCTTTAGCTGAATTGATACGGCAAGAATTTCCGCAAGCAAGAATAGTAGCGGGAGGGCCGCATTTTAAAAGAGAGAAACTTGAGGGTTACCGCGATTCGGTTGAAACCGCTTTGGTCTCAAAATTGGCGGATTCGGTAGTGGTTGGTCACGCTCAGCCGTTTATTGATTTAGTTATTAATCAACATGGTCAAAAGGATCTGATAGCCAGTCCCGGGCTTTATTATTTAGGCTCTGCCGGCGAAGAGGTTAAGGGGCATGGTTACGGTAAATTCCCACAATTACGAACAGTCCCCTATACATATACCGAAGGATCGAGACTGATTGGAACGATCTTTGATGACTCATGTGAAAACAGATGCGGTTTTTGCGCGATTCCTTTAAGCCGTTCCCCGTTATTTGCAGCCGGAACAGTGATTGACAGCCTCCGGCCGGTTTTTGCTAATCTTGCTCCAGGTCAATTGTCACTATATGATTCCAACCCATTTGAAACAAGAAGATTTGATTATTATCGTGAGGTATTTGAAGGCTTATATGACAGAGAACGACCAGTTTTTAAAATAACGTTTCTTGACCCATCCTTGATAGTTTCGGATGATTATCGGAACAAATTGGGGCCCTTTTTGTTGCGGCACGCCTTTTTTAAATTTTTCATCGGGCGCGATGTGGTGACGGAACAAAGCGCTCGGGTCGCCGGCAGTAACTTGCGAGGGAAGGTTAAAAGCCAGAAACAACTTGATGACGAGAAAGAGGCTCTGGCGAAGTTTATTCGGGCTTTAAAAACAGTGCATACCCGGGCTCCGGACATTCCGCCGCATAAACTATTTTTATCTTATATAATAACTCCTTTTGAAGACAGGGAGTCAGCTCGAGCCATCGCTGATGACATGGAAACTTTTTTGGGATTATCGGAAGAAGGGGTAAAGGTTTCAGTGAGAATATTTCCTCTTATGCCGTACCCGGGAACGAGAGTGCGAAGAGAATTAGTAAAATGGATCGAGCCTGAAGATTATTCGTTTTCTTCATATGGATTAGCTCCGGGCGATCCTTGGAAAGAAGAAATTGGCCTTTCACATGAATTAATGAGCAGTCTTTCAGGAAGTTATGGGAAATCATGGGAAAACCAAAGCTTTCTTCCTTTTTTTAGAAGTATTATTGATAAGGTATTCGCGGGCTAAACTGACTTAAGAGATTCAATTAAAAATATGCAGCGCCCGCTTTAGGACCGCTTCGGCCGCTTCCTGCAGACCTTCGGGGTAGGAGGGGTGGGACTGGAAAGTTTCTGCGATCTGTTCAATCGATAAATTGTTCTTTATCGCCAGGGCAGCCGTGCCGATGAGTGACGTGGCCTCCGGTCCGATGATATGAACGCCTAAAATCTTGCCTTTTTCATCACAAACAAATTTGACGAATCCTTCGATCTCACCCATGGCTTGCGAGATTCCCAGCGCGCCAAAGGGGAACTTGCCGATACTGACATTAATGCCTTTCTCGCGCGCCGCTTTTTCGGTCAGCCCGACGGCACCGATCTCCGGATTGGTATAAATGCCGATCGGAATACAATCGTAATTGAACGTTCTATTCCCGCCCAGCGCGTTTTCCGCCGCCACGACGCCCTGTTCATACGCGACATGCGCCAGCATGGTTTGGCTGCAAACGTCGCCGACCGCGTAGACGCCTTTGACACTTGTTTCCATCTTTTCGCTGACCCAAACGCTTCGCTTGCTCATTTTCAGGCCCAAAGTTTCGAGCCCCATAATATTTGGTGTGCGGCCGACGCAGATCAGTGTCTTGCCTTTGGCTTGGGCCGGGTCGAAGCGGGTGCCGGTCAAAACCTTGACTTTCTTTCGGTTTAAGATCCTTTTGACCAAAGCGACGACTTCTTCATCGATACCGGTCAATATTTCCGGCAGGGCTTCATAAATAGTGACCTCGGAACCCAGTGTACTGTAGATTGCCGCGAAGTGAATGCCGATCACTCCGCCGCCGACGATCGTAATCTTAGCCGGTGCTTCTTTCAGCTCAAGCGCATCGTCGCTGCAGAGGTAGCGGTCTTTATCAAAGCTCAACCCGGGCAGACAGCTGGGGACAGACCCGGTAGCAATAATTAACTTACTACTAACAACTGACAATTTACTACCGTTATTTAATGTGACTTCAATGTTTCCCGGAGCTATGACTTTCCCGTTGCCGTTTATGATCTCGATCTTGTTCTTTTCGATCAAGCCCTGCAGGTTTTTGACGATCTTGGCTACGAGCGTATTCTTTCGCTCGATCACTTTGGCGAGATCGATGGTCGGCTTGCCGGCCGAGATGCCAAAACTTTCCGCTTTCTGGAACTTTTCGAAAAGCGAGGTGCAGGCGATGATGGCTTTGGTGGGAATGCAACCGCGGTTGAGGCAGACGCCACCGAGCTTGTCCTTCTCGATCAGGGCGACTTTCGCTCCCAGCTGCGCGGCCCGGATCGCCGCGGCGTAACCACCCGGCCCGCCGCCTAAGACAACGACATCATACTTATTTGACATAGCTCTCCTCATAATAGGGGCGGACCCGGAAACTCGCCCCCAGCTCTTTAGCGACCTTGCGACACGCTTCCTTATCCACTCCGGGGAGGTCGACGATTGTCGCTTCGACCACGGGAATGAAACTCTTGGCCGTTCGGATAAAATCGAGGACGGCGGCATAGGTTTGCTCGCCGAACATCGGCCGGCAAAGTTTATTGTATTTTTCAGCGTTTTCCGCGTTCAGGCTGATGGAAATGAAATCGATCAATCCTTTCAATTCCGGCAAAATGTTCCGCCCCCAGAAGAGGTTGGCGGTTCCATTCGTATCCAGCCTGATAATAGGTGATGCGGCGTTTTTGAGGTTGGATAATTGGGATTTGTCTTTTGTTTGGATGTTTGAGGTTTGAAGTTTGGATTTAAATTCGGCGGTAACCGTCTTAATGATGTCCAGCCGAATTGTCGGTTCACCATATCCACAAAAGACTATTTGTTCGTATTTAGCCGGATCGCCGATCGCGGCCATGATCTCATCAACAGTTGGTTCTTTATTCAACCAGAGGTCATATTGCTGGTTGAATTGCCGGCCTTTATTCCGGATACAGAACGGGCATTCGTTCGTGCAGCGGTTGGTAATATTTAAATACAGGGAATCCCCTATTTGGTAGGCGATATCGCTCATGTTTTAATTATAACATAGCTGAAATTTTCCGGCCTAGCTGGCGAAAGATAATCATGAAAACACTATTGGAGACCTTAAGATCGAGATATTTTCAGCTTCAGCGAATTGAAAAAAGAGTTACTGCTGAACCAAAATATTGGACCGCGGTCGGGAATCTTATCCGGCGGACCGCCGCTCCGATTACCGATAGCTCACGCGCCAATCTTGAAACCCTGGCTAGTTTGCATCCCCAGGCGACCGAAAAGGCGATCGAAGTTTTACACCAGCGTGGCGGGCGGATAGAAAAGATCATCGTACCGTCTGGGTTAGCCGGGACCGCTTTGGCTTTTTCGGTTAACGAGAAGGGGGTGGCTCGTTTAGGGAACGGCGCGGCCCGCGCCAAAAATGGCGCCGCAAAAGCGACCCCTTACGAACCTCAGCCAATGGCGGAATTAATAACATCCTTTGATAAAGAGAAAAAAGCGTTTGCCCGCGACCCGGAATACGCCGCTTTGTTCCTTTATAAAACGATCCTGCGGGTCAGAGTAGAACTGTATAAGGCTGGAGAAGAGCGCTCCGCCAGAAAGAAACAGGGCCTGCCGCTCGCGGCCGACCCTTTTCAGGAGGTCTGTACAGTCCTCTCATCTTTTCTAGGTAATTTCCCTTTCAGCGTCGAGCGGGACAAGGAAAGCCTGCAAAAAGCGGTCGATTGTTTGCAGGGCAAAGGGAACAATGTTGCGGCCGACACCGGCCTGCAGTATTTAACCGGCCGTTTGGTCAAGCGACTCGATGAACTAATGGTCAGGCGCTTGCGCTACACCCGCCCGGCCCAAAACTGGAAGATCTCGCTGATCGAAACTGGTGAACACAAAGGAGATTGGATCGTCAACCAGGTTGGCTATCGGCTGACTCCGAGCGGTCTTTTACGCCGGGAATCGATCCCGCACCGGGTCTCGACCGCTAAATTATTGAGCATGATCGGCAAGGAACAGAAGAAGATCACCCAGGAATTAGATGACAATAAAGTTTATCTGGAACAGATCAAAGCGATCGCGGCCGATCCGCTCGGTCAATGGCCGGAATTGCTGGAGTTGCATGAGCGCTTCACTTCGTTCTTTGCCTGGCATAAAGATAAAGCCTGCGTTGAGCTGGAAGCGGCGCTGCACGTTACGCTGGTCGGCTCCGATCAGGCGGTCCGGTTGGCGCAAAGCCTGCTGGGGGTCGCGGAGGATTCGCTCAATTTGCGCCAGGAGGTCTTAGCGGTGCAGGCCAAACGGATCGGGGAGCTTAAGCGGGAAGCGGAAAAAAAGATAATCGATCATTTAATGGCTTTTGCCGTTTCGATCGTTGAAAACTTAGCCGATCCAAGATCATTGACCAGCTCGCGCTGGCTTGGTTGGATCGAAAGCCGGCTTGACGATTTTCTTAAGACATTTCTGCGGGATGAGATGCGTGATCCGTGGCTGATAAGGTGTAAGGGCCGGGTCGACGGACTGCAAAAAGCGTTGCCCAAATTATACGATCCGACGCTGACCCGCGAAGAGAAAGTGGCGAAATTAAGGAAAGGGGCTTCCTATATCTTACAGCTAGGCTTCTTTTTCGAAACCCGGAACGAGCCTGTTACTAACGTCCCCGCCTGGCAGAGATATATTCATCGGTATAAAAAACTGTTGGACAAATTAGACCAACTCTAAACTATTTGAGCGCTTCCTTGAGCAGCTGATTGGCTAAGGCCGGGTTGGCCCGGCCTTTTGATAACTTCATCACTTGACCGACCAGGAACATCATCACTGTTTCTTTGCCCGACTTAAACTGTTCAACTTGCTTTGGATTGTTGTCGATCACTTCCTGAACGATCTTTTTGAGTTCATCCTCATTGCTGATCTGCGTCAAGCCCGATTTGGCGATCACGTCTTTGACCTGCTGGCCGGTCTTTAAGACTTCGCTCAACACAGTTTTGGCTATCTTGTTACTTAGCGTGCCGGCCTCGATCAATTGGAGCAATTCGGCTAGTTGCGCCGGGACAAACTTCAGGGCGGAGATCTTTAATTTGTTCTCATTAAGATAACCGTTCAGGTCACCGACCAACCAGTTGGCAATGATCGCCGGTTTATCGTAGAGCTTGGCCGTCGCGTCGAGGAAATCAGCCATCGGTTTGTCGGCCAGGAGGATCGCCGCTATTTCAGCTGGTAGCTTGAACTCCGAGGTGAAGCGGAACTGCCGCTGCCAGGGGAGTTCGCCGATAGTTTGCCGGATCGCCTCGACCCATTCGGCTGCCGGTTCGATCGGGACCAGGTCCGGTTCAGGGAAGTAGCGGTAATCGTGGGCGAATTCTTTGTTCCTCATCCCGGTGGTCGTTTCGGTCACGTCGTCAAAGAACCTGGTCTCCTGGACGATCTTGCCGCCTTCCTCGAGGATCTCGGCGTGCCTCTTTTCCTCGGCGAGGAGCGCCTTTTCGATCGCCTTATAGGAATTCATGTTCTTGATCTCGCTCTTGGTGCCGAGTTTTTTCTCGCCGACCGGGCGGAGCGAGAGGTTGGCATCGCAGCGGAGCGACCCTTCCTCCATTTTGGCGTCGCAGACCTCAAGATAGCGGAGGATGTTGGCCAGCGTTTGGGTATAGACGGCCGCTTCCCGGGGGGAGCGGAGGTCCGGCTCGGAGACGATCTCCATCAGCGGGGTGCCGGTCCGGTTGTAATCGACCAGCGAAGCTTCGGCCCCCATGATCCGGGCGGCTCCCAGGTGGACGAGCTTGCCGGCATCTTCTTCGAGATGGATGCGGGTGATGCCGATCTTTCTTTTGACCCCGTCAACTTCGATCTCTAAATAGCCGCCGGTCGCCAGGGGGAGTTCGTACTGGGATATTTGCAGGTTCTTCGGCAGGTCGGGATAGAAATAGTGCTTGCGGGCGAAGACATTCCGCGGCTCGATCTTACAGTTCAGGGCGAGGGCGGTCTTGATCGCCAGTTCGACCGCTCGTTTGTTAATGACTGGCAGTACCCCCGGCTGGCCGGTGCAGACCGGGCAGATATTGGTGTTCGGCTGGTCGCCGAAGAGATTAGGGCAGGAGCAGAACATCTTGCTTTTGGTCAAAAGCTGGGCGTGGGTCTCGAGGCCAATCACGGTTTCGAATTTCATGACCCTGATTATAACATTTTTATCAGAAATATAGTGAAATTACCGGCCCGAACTATTGATAAATATGGGCGACAGGTTAAGGAAAAAATAAAGGAGAATATGAACATGAGCGGAGTAAAGGGGACGGGAAAAATTGGAATTATTGTTCAAGTAGAATTGGCGGCGGCCAAGAAAAGGGCAATGAGCCCACAGCGAGAATTAAGACTGGCCGCCGTGGAATCCGGGCACTTGGACCGCGAAACTCTCAAGGGGGTTATCGGTTTTGAAAGTAGAAGGCCGGCATCAGAATGCTCCGAGGAGGTCATTAGAGCGGCTCAAGCCAAATTGCTTATCACAGAAAAACCGGCAGAAGAGACAACGTCAATCCTGGATGAATTAAAGAACGCGATTTCCGGACTGCCGAACCGAACCCTTTTTGAATTAATCGGAGATAGTATGGTTGACAGTGACGTGGCTTTGGCTGCGTTAGAGACTTTGAGGGGAAGGGAGATCGTTGATGAAGACATGCTTATGGAGATGGCGAGTAACAGCCCTAATTCGAGCATCAGGGGGGCAGCGGCAGGATCGTCAGTTACGCCAGTTGACGTTCTTCTGAAACGCGTAAGAGTCGATGCCAGCAGAGAGGTGGCAATAGGAGCATTTGAGAATTTAATTAAAAGAGGGAATGTCGCTAAAAATAAAATTATGGACGCGGCAGCGAAAAGCTGCCATCAAGAATTAAAAGACGAGGCCGCAAGATCTCCGGACACATCAACTGGTTGTCTTTTTGCTTTATTGGATGCCGAAAGAAGTATTGCCAGGAATGCATATGACGTCTTAAACGGCAGGGGGTCTTTTAATTCGGAGTTCGACTTATTAAGGTATGGGGCGGCGAACCGCGGCTATTGGGCAGCCAGAGAAAAAGTCACCGACAAACTTGATCCCCACTCTGTTACTTATTTCAAAATTTTAACAGGTTTGCTGAAGGACGATGACGATGTGGTGGCGGCTGGGGCAATTGGGAAATTAAGAAGCTTGGGAAGAAAATAGATCTATTTTTTCTTAGGTTTAAAGGTTTTGACCGGTTTCTCGATCAGCTGGCGGAGCTCCGCTTCGCTGATGCCGCGCAGGTCAAGCCATTCCTGGGAGACCGGGAGATAGACCTCGGCCGAGTATTTCCCTTTGGTCTCCTTGGCGATGAGGAGCTTCCCTTCACTGAATTCCCAGACATAGAGATATTCCTTGACCTTGGGGAGCGGCATTTCCGCCGCGGTGATCCCCCAGGCGGCCCGCTGCGGCGCTTCCGGATAGAGGGTTGAAAGGAGGAGGCGGTTCAACAGCCGGATCTTTTTCTGCCGGACCGGATCAAGCTTCCAGAAGGGGAGGTTACGGTAGTCGGCCGTCTCCTTGATCAGGGCGGCCAGGAGCGGCGAGGGGACAAAGACCTTGTTCTTCTTTTGGGTCAACTCATAGAAGTTCGGCGTCTGTAACAGTTCGTTCAGCCGGTCAACCGAGTCGAGCGGGGCGCGGAACGGCAGACCGTAGTTGTCCCGGGCGATCAATTCGTTGAGGGCGGCGACCTCGGCCGTTCCCCCGGTGAACTCGCTGGCGTAATATTTCGGCGAAGGGACCGCTTTCAGCCATTTAGCTTCTTCTTTTGTTTTCGGCGTCGCCACCCACCAGGTATCCCGCTGGGGGACAGAGGGATAGAACGCTTCCAGCAACAGGCGGTTCAGGAGGAGGACCTTCTTTTGCTGGTAAGGGGAGAGCTGCTCAAAGGGTCGCCCCCGGTAAGCGGCGGTTTCCTCGACCAGGGCCCTGGCTTGCGGCGAGAGCGGGGCGTTCGGATGTTTCTTTCTGCCCAGTTCGTAAAAATTGGTCACTTTCAGCAATTCATTGAGCCGGGTGACCGAATCGATCGGCGTCTTGAAGGGGAGTCCGTAATTATCGCCCACCACCGCCTGGTTAAGGGCGAGCACTTCGTTGCTCCCCCGGAATTCCTTGGCATAGAATTTGGGTGAGGGGACCTTCTTCAGCCAGTTATTTTCCCGCTCGGCCTGGAGGACCCTGGCCCGTTCTTGCTTGGCCAGGGCTTGCAGGGCCCGCTGTCTGGCCTGTTCTCCCCTTTGCGTTTTCAGCTCGGCCGCCCGGGCCCGTTTTGACGCCTGGACATCCTTCTCGATCTTCTCTTTAGGGACGAAGACCTTGAACTTCTTGATCGCGGTCTTCCTTAAGATCAGGTATTTTTTAATGATGCGCAATCCCTCGTAATTGATCTTGAGGACAAGATATTTTTCTCCCGGCCGGAGATTGACGGCCGCCTTGAAGTTCTGGCCGGAGTCGAAGGAGACCGGTTTGCCGTTGACCGTGATCGAGCGGACGCTGGGTGAGGCCTGGCCGTAGATCTCGCCGGAGACCGGCGGGAATTTCTTGATGTCAGCCTGGCTGGCGGCCAGGGCGGCGCAGGCCGCCAGTCCGGTCAGGGCCAGCCCGAGGATCAGAGCGGTGCTTTTTTTATGTGCCATTCAGTTCCTTGTTCGTAGGCGAACGCGAGGCGGAGGAGCGTCTCTTCGGCGAAAGCCGGGCCGATGATCTGCAAGCCGATCGGCAGGTTGCCGCTGAAGCCGCAGGGGAGAGAAATGGCCGGGAGGCCGGCCAGGTTGACCGGGATGGTGGCGATGTCGGAGAGGTACATGGCGAGCGGGTCGGCTGTCTTTTCGCCGAGCTTGAAGGCGACGGTCGGGGCGGTCGGGGAAATAAGCGCGTCGCAGCCGCTGAACGCCCGATCGAAATCCTGCTTGATCAGCGTCCGGACCTTAAGTGCTTTCAAATAGTAAGCGTCGTAGTAGCCGGCGGAGAGGGCGTAAGTGCCGAGCATGATCCGGCGCTTCACTTCGGGGCCAAAACCTTCCCGGCGGGTGTTGTAATACATTGAGATCAGGTCTTTGGCCTCTTTGGACCTCTGGCCATATTTAACCCCGTCATAGCGGGCGAGGTTCGAGCTCGCTTCAGCCGGGGCGATCAGATAATAGGTGGCGACCGCGTGTTCGAAAGAGGGGAGCGAGACCTCGCTGATCTCCGCCCCAAGGTTGGACAATTTGTCGGCGGCCGCTTTGACCGCCGCTTTGACTTCGGGGGCGATCCCAGCCCCCATTAATTCCTTGATCAGGCCGACCCGGCGGCGCTTGATATCGGTCTGAAGTGCCCCGAGGTAATCGGGGACCGGTTGGTTGACCGAGGTCGAGTCTTTCGGATCATGGCCGGCGATCGCGTTCAGCAGCAAAGCCGAGTCGGCGACATCTTTAGTCAGCGGGCCGATCTGGTCGAGCGATGAGGCGAAAGCGACCAGCCCATAGCGGGAGACCAGGCCGTAGGTCGGTTTTAGCCCGACCACGCCGCAGAAAGCGGCCGGTTGCCGGATCGAGCCGCCGGTGTCCGAACCGGTCGCCAGGATCGCTTCATGCGCGGCGACCGCCGCGGCCGAACCGCCGGACGAGCCGCCGGGGACGGTGCCGGTATCCCACGGATTATGAGTGGGATGGAAAGCGGAGTTCTCGGTCGAGGAGCCCATGGCGAACTCGTCCATGTTCGTTTTGCCGACGATGACCGCGCCGGCCGCCTTCAGTTTGGCTACGACTGTGCCGTCATACGGCGGGAGGTAGTTACTAAGTATCTTGGAGCCGCAGGTCGTGGTGACCCCGCGAGTGCACATGTTGTCTTTGACGGCGATCGGGATACCGGTTAGCGGGGTAACCCCCTGGCCGCTCTTCAACCTTTCATCGGCGGCGTAAGCCTGGGCCAGCGCGGCCTCTTGGTCCCAGCTGACGAACGCCTTGATCCGCGGTTCGACCTGTTCGATCCTGGCCAGGACCAGGCCGGTCAATTCAACGGAGCTTATCTTCCGTTCGGAGAGGACATTACAAAGTTCGTGGGCTGTTTTTGTGTACATGGCTTATGTTGGAAAATGTAGGGACAGGGCTTGTCCCTGTCCGTTTATTTCGGACAACCACAAGGGTTGTCCCTACATTTATTCCAGTATTTTAGGTACCTTGAACATATGTTCCTCTTCCTCAGGCGCATTTGCCAGAATATCATCGACATTTTCGCAAGGGATAGCTTCATCTTCGCGGAAGATGTTCTTCATCGGGATGGCGTGGGCGGTCGGCGGCAGGTCGCCAGTCTCAAGCTTTTGCAAGCTGGCGGCAAAGTCGAGGATGGCGGAGAGCTGTTGGGAAAAGAGCGCTTTTTCTTCTTCGGTTAAACCGAGCCGGGCGAGCCGGGCGACATGCTCCACATCGATCTTCATGGAGCCATTATAACCCCTCGATATTCTCGGGGCAAGCGCTACAACTTGAGACTGGCAACGGGGGCTAGGGAAAATGACGAATGACTAATGTCTAATGACGAATTAATGAATTTGTAATAACCGGCGCAGGCGATCATGGCGGCGTTGTCGGTGCAGTACTCGAACGGTAGGATGATGACGTTGAGTCCGGCTGCTTTGCCTTTGGTCATTAGCTCCTGGCGGAGCTGGGAGTTAGCCGAGACCCCGCCGGCGATTGTAACCGTCCGGCAACCGTGGTCAAGCGCGGCCCGGACTGTCTTCTCGACTAGGACGTCGACGACGGCTTGCTGGAACGACGCTGCGACATCTTCGACCCTGGTACCTGGTACCTGGTACCTGGTACCAAAGTTGACTACAGCAGTCTTGATCCCGCTAAACGAGAAGTCGTACCCATCATTTAGCATAGGGCGGGTAAAGTTAATTGCCTTGGGGTTTCCTTCTTTAGCTAATTTATCGATGATTGGGCCGCCGGGGTAACCGAGTTTGAGAAAACGGGCGACCTTGTCGAAAGCTTCCCCCGCGGCGTCATCGCGAGTCCGCCCAATGGTTTCGTACTGCCCGTGACCATTCACTTTTATTATCATGGTGTGGCCGCCGGAGACCAGAAGACAAATGAATGGAAAGTTTGGAATTTCTGATTTTGGATTTATAATTTGTTTTGAAGTTTGAGGTTTGAAGTTGGAAGTTAAGAAGTTAGCGTAGATGTGACCCTCAAGGTGGTTCACTCCGATCAGTGGTTTGCCAAGTGACCAGGCGATCGCTTTGGCGGCGGAGAGGCCGACGATCAGCGAACCGATCAGGCCGGGGCCGTAAGTGACGGCGACGGCGTCGATCTCCTTAAAGCCGACACCGGCGATTGAAATCGCCTCCTGGATGACCGGCGTTATGACCTCGATATGTTTCCGGGCGGCGACCTCCGGCACGATCCCGCCGTATTTCCGGTGGAAATCGATCTGGGAGGAGATGACGCTCGAGAGGACGGCCTGGCCGTCACGGACCACGGCCGCCGCGGTTTCGTCGCAGGAGGTTTCGATGGCGAGGATAAGCATATTTAAAAAGCGAGAAAAGCTTTTACTTGAACAACAATCTTATCAACAAAATCAATATATTCCTCGCATTCCTTTTTGGTGACTTCAATGCCGCCGGAATACATATCAATGTTTCGCTTTGAACGCATGGCGTTCCCAACGTCAGCGATCGAATCATCTTTTAATAATTCAGCCATTGCTTCAATGATCTTGATGTGATGTCCGGGCGCGCTTTTTATTTTGATCTGTTGTTGGCTCAATAAAGTGAGGCCGGTTTTTAATAGGGCGGAGTAAGCGTAATTAAATTTTACATCTAAAATATTGTCTTTTTTAGCGATATTCAAGTCTTTAATGGCATTGCCAAGGTTTTTCTCGATCTGCGCCTTGGGGAAATCATGCTGGCTGAAATATTTGTTATCAAATTTCATTTTTGATCTCAATATATTTGTTTTTTAAAATGTTTTGAAGGAAAGGGTCTTGGTTTGCCCTGCGTTTCCTGAACTCCCCGGCGCTCATATTCACGGCATTTATTTCACGGCCAATTTTTTTCTGGAGGCGTGAAATCTTTCTTTGCAGCAGAACAACCCCGTGGTTGCCGATAACCAGAAGATCAATGTCGCTGTGAGCGTCCATTTTATCCCTCGCATATGAGCCGTAAATATAGGCTTTCTCGGCGCCGGCCGTTCCTTTAAGAACGTCTTTAAGTTCTTTTTCAAAGCCGACTGTTTTGAGCACAATGTTTTTGTACTCCTTGTATAAGGGGAACTTTCGGTTAATGGCGTAAAGCTTCAGATTGCCGCGCGACCAGCTGATCAAAAGACCATCATTTTCCAGCTCTTTGATCTTTTTTACCAGGTTCCTTTTGTCAAGGGAAAGCTGCCTGGCCAGCTCATTGATATAAAGGCTTTCCTGCGGGTTCAGGAAAAAATAGTTCAATACTTGCTGTGTTATTTCTGATTTCAGGGAGATCATATTGTTTGGCCTTACACCGATAAGTGTAATATATTACACCGGAGAAGTCAATTAATCGCTTGGGGGAAGCAAACCACCGGCACGATCCCGCCGTATTTTTTGTGGAATTCGACCTGGGAAGAGATGACGTTCGACAAAACTTCGCTCCCGTCTTTTACTACAGAAGCGGAGGTCTCGTCGCATGATGTTTCGATGGCTAGGACATTTATTTAACTGCAATGACATGGCGAACAGCGGCTTGGCAATCCCCTTGAAATCCCCGGTTATTTTCAGCGAAGTCATAGTGATATGACAATCATTGCTCCTAAAGATCATTCACGGTTGACCAGTCCGTATTATTTAACGGGCAAAAGCCTGTTCGCGAACCAGGGTGGACGGGAAGTCTTCGTAAAAAAGATCACCACCACCGCCGCCTGGAAGCCGCGGCTGGGACCGGTCATTATGGCCCCAGGGATCGCCTGTAACGGCAATCTTTTCCGTTTAAGAACGGATAACGGCCAGATCCTGACTTTTGATCATGCCAGGTCTTTTGCTAATTTGTTGGCCAGTCAGGGGTTCGCGGTTTATCTTTGGCATTACCCAAGTTCGGAGCTGGTTTATAACCGTTTTGTCTCCCGCCATTGCCCCGAGAGCGTTTATTACGGTAAACGTTATAATGTGTCGCCCGCTTTGAATTTTGACCAAATGGTCAATCTTGATTTGCCGCTGGTCCTCGACCTGGTAGCTAAAGACGCGGGGACCGAGCGCCTTTCCTGGGTCGGTTTTAGCATGGGCGGGATGCTGGCTTATGCCTATCTGGCAAAATACGGTGACGATCGGATCGGCAATTTGGTGGCGATCGGCAGCCCAATTCGCATTACTCTTTCTTTGGCTCGTTTGATCGCTAATATAAACCGGTTCTCAAAGATTTTAGGAGCGGAAGAACAAACGATCGGCGGGACTCTTTCGGCCAAACTCCATCTCTTTGCCAGTCTGGCCGCTTTATTGCCGGATCGAGCCTTAAAAAGCAGGCAGTTTGATTTTTTATATGAACCAGATAATGTAAAACATAAGACTTTGCGCGCTTTTTTTGCCAGAATCGTTGAGCCGATCCCTTCCGGCCTGGAAAACTCATATAGTCAATTCATTCGCGAGGGGTTTGTTTCATTAGGCGGGGATTTTGATTACTATGCCGGTTTGAGAAGCAGGCGAGGGGAGCGGCCGAACTGTTTATTTATTGCCGGCGAAAAGGATAAATTGGCTCCGCCGGAAAGCGTCCGCCTGGCCCAAAAAGCCTTGACGCCTCAAGCTGAGACGAATTTTGTGGTCATCAAAGGGAGCGGGCACAACGATCTGGTCATTGGTAATAACGCGGAAGGTGAGGTTTGGGAAAGGAGCTTGGATTGGCTGATCGCCCATCGCCGGTGATCCACTGTTTTCTGCTTTAATCGATAACTCGCCCTCACTTTTTTTGGGGCGGCGAAGAGTTCCTCTTGCATTCGGCTGACTGCGGCGCTAGTATTAGCGCAGTTTGAATCCCATAAGGAGGGATCGTTGATGAAAAAGGCAGGTTTGCTTCTGCTCCTGGTTACGTTGCTGGCCGGCATGTCGATGGCGATGGAGCTTGGCGGTAAAACCGGGCTCGGCCTGCAGGTTAGCGGCTTTTCGGTCCGGCGCTTCGTGAACAATAATCTGGGCTTCGATGTAACGGCCAGTTATTTTAACAGGACCCGGAGCGGCCAGCAGGACAGCACCGAATACGATTATTCGCTCGGCTGTTTTAGGGCGTGGGAGATCTACCCCAATACACTGCTTGAGATCGGCGTGAATGTGCTGGGGTGGCAGGGGTACGATGCCGGCACCTTTTACAGCGGCCTCGAGCTCGATCCGTTCATCGGAGCGGAGTGCTTTATCAATGACCACGTTGGACTGGACGGCAAGGTCTTCTTTGGCGCTTACAGCAGCCAGATGGAAGCCGGGTCCAGGTCGACTGCGCTTAACGTCCTGACCGGCGAGCTCGGCGCGCACATTTATTTATAGGGAGAAATTCATGAAAAAAGCGTGTTTGCTTCTGCTCCTGGTCACGTTACTGGCCGGCACGTCGCTGGCGCTGGAGCTGGGCGGCAAGACCGGGGTCGGCCTGCGGGCTACCTCTTTAAGTGTTCGGGGCTTCGTGAACAACAATTTTGGGTTAGATCTTAGCGTCTTTTACTCTAACAGCACGCAGAGCGGCCAGGCTGACAGCAATATTGACAACCTCGCGCTGGGGCTTTTTTATGTTCGCGAGGTCTATCCGAACACCCTGCTCGAGATCGGCACGACGGTCCAGGACAATCAGGGCTCTAGTGCCGGCGTCTCTTTTGACCGGGTGGCGTTCAATCCTTTTGTCGGCGGCGAGGTCTTTATTAACGATCATGTCGCGCTGGACGGCAAGGTATTTTTCGCCACTTACCTTAGCCAGATGTCGGCCGGGAGCCGGACGACCTGGCTTTATTTCCTGAACAGCAATCTCGGCGTGCACATTTATTTCTGACCGCCATGCCAAAATGGAGCTGGGGGATCGCAGCGCTTGTCCTGATCTTGGGAGTTGGCTTCTTCATCTTCAACGGCCAAGGTTCGGGGACGACATATGAAGGGGTCCTCCCCGGCGCCGATTGCGCCGGCCTCAAGACCGAATTGACCTTATACCCGAACGGCACTTATTTTCTCAAGGAAACCTACCTGGCCACCCGGGATGGGGATAAAACTTTCACTTCTATCGGCAAATGGCAAAAACATGCTTCCCAGGGCAGGGCGGTTATCCAGCTAAACTACGACAAGCCGCAGGATATCTACAATTTCCTCCAAAAAGACGCCGATCATATCGTGGTTATCGATAAAGAGCTGAAGATGATCGATTGTCCGATGAATTTGACGCTGGGGAAGAAGTAGTGCCGTTGTGACGGTTGGAATGGTGTGGGCAATAAAAACGATGAAGTGTTTACTTGTCTATTTCATCTTCTAGCAGAGAATGATACCAAGATAAATGTTTACATAGGCCGTCTAACCCAGGGAATAATGACGCATGGTTAAAACCACACAAGTCGAGATGAAATCGAATGTCATAAAAATATTTTGCTGGAATTCGGTATCGCGTCAAACAGTGCTTATATCGTTTCATGTTCTCTAATGGGACAAATCCGTTATGTGTCGTTCTACTAAAATTATACTTATGGACCGTGAACCATGCGCCTTGGTTCGCAATGCGGTCGGCGATATGGTTTGGCTGAAAAATTCTTGTTTGACCGTTACGATTGGGGCTAAGTGTTTTTTTCTCGTCTTCTGAAAGGACATCAGCTTTATTGACGTTGAACATCCAAACAATGCCATCATTATTATTTATAGGAGGATCCTTTACGGCAAACCATAACGCGGCAAGCGGATTGTTAGTCCAGTCCATTAACCTGGTTGGTAATCCATGATGTTGGGCCAAGGCTAACCAATCCCAGCTAGAATTTGGAACAATAGATAAGAAGGGTCTGCTTTTTAATTGAAAATCCCTCATCATTCTATTTTCTGTCGCTGTAAGAGGGTTTTTAAGTAATATCCTTGCAATTCGAGGTACTAGAGGGTAGTCCTTGCCCAATCCCCGAAATAAGGTTAGTCCATTCTCATCAATTACATTTTCTAAATGTCTAATGTAATCGCTAAGAAATTTAAACGCTCTTTTGTTCTTTGTCATGTTATTACCCAAAAATAGGTTCAGGGGAGATTCTCCCACCGCTATATTTGCTTGTCAATAGAACTCAGGGCCGAGCTTGCTATTTCCTGTAAAGAGCGTAGAATTCGGCTATAAATGACAGGGAAAAAAGTCTTACTCGATACGAATATTATCATTCATCGAGAGGCAACGACCCCAGTCGACCCAGATATCGGCATTTTATTCAAATGGCTTGATGATTTGCACTTTGTTAAATGTGCGCACCCACTTTCGGTTGAGGAAATTGAAAAACATCGTGACCCAAAAACAGTAAAAGCTTTTCTTATTAAGCTGGGAAGTTATACGGTATTACGAACTAAAGCGCCTATCCACCCATTGATTGAATCTCTCTGTTTCCCGCTAGACAAAAACGAGAATGATACTAATGATTCTTTGTTGTTGAATGAGTTGATGAATAAAAGGGTCGACCTGTTAATTAGTGAAGATGGTGGTGTTCATGATAAGGCGATCCGGCTTGGCCTAGCATCATCGGTTTTTACAATCGATGGGTTTTTGGCAAGAGTCAGAGCTGAGAATCCATCATTGATAAATTATAAGGTTTTATCTGTAAGAAAAGAGCATTTCGGCAACTTAAACATTAGAGATGAATTTTTTGATTCATTAAGACAAGATTATCCCGGATTCGATGATTGGTTTAATAGAAAATCAGAAGATGATGCGTATGTTTGTATGCAGGATGAGAAAATATTAGCTTTTTTATACATCAAAATAGAGAATAAGGGGGAAAAATACCCGGATATCGAACCGGCTTTTGCCAGTAAAAAAAGATTAAAAATCGGCACATTTAAGGTGGCCGCAAATGGGTTTAATTTGGGAGAACGGTTCTTGAAAATTGTCTTTGACCACGCGCTACTATTTAAGGCCGAAGAAATATATGTGACTATTTGCGACGAGCGTATTGAAAGGTTGAGATTGAAAGAATTATTAAGGAAATTCGGTTTCAATCATTATGGTTACAAAAAATCATCAAGTTGCAGGGACGTGGAGGAGGTGTGTGTGCGTGATTTTACGCCAAAGTTTAATCCCACTGCGCCCAAAATTACTTTCCCTTATATTTCGGCAGACAATAATATATTTATCACTCCAATATATCCAGAATATCATACCACTCTCTTGCCTGATTCGATCCTTCGAACAGAATTGCCCGAGGACTACGAAGGTGACAAGCCATTTCGTAACGCGATTAGTAAGGTTTACATAAGCAGATCAATCGAAAGGAACATAAGAAGAGGGGACTTAATCGTATTCTATAGAACCGGGGGATATTTCAAGTCTGTAATTACTACAATCGGTATAATCGAAGGGGTGAAGGACAACATCGAAAATGAAGAAAGATTTATTGAATTGTGTGGGAAGCGAAGTGTATTTACGCGAGAGGAGCTGTCAGGATGGTGGAACTATAACCCTGGGAGGCGCCCATTTGTAGTATATTTCCTTTGTGCATACTCATTCCCTAGGCGATTAAACCTGAAGGAGCTAATAGACTTAAAAATTATAAAAGATATTGATTCGGCGCCAAGGGGGTTTGCACGAATTAGCAAAGATCAACTTAATCTAATCCTAAAGGAGACGAAAACAAATGAAAGTATTATTATCCATTAAGCCGGAATATGCTGACAAGATATTTTGCGGGGAAAAAAAGTATGAATTTAGGCGAGCGATATTTAAAAGGAAGGGCGTAAATCGAGTCGTCGTTTACGCGTCAGCACCAGTGGGGAGGGTGATCGGGGAATTCGAAATAGAATCAATAATATCAGATGATTTACATTCTTTGTGGGAAAACACTAAAATGTTCGCGGGAATATCAATGGATTATTTTCATGACTATTTTTGCGGGAAGGAAACCGGATATGCGATTAAAATAAAAAATTATATTAAGTATGAAGAGTCGTATGATATTAAATCCAAGTATGGCATATGCCCGCCACAATCGTTCGCTTATTTAGGCGCGACGGAAAACTAGCCCCGAATTTTACCTCACTATTGATGTCCAGGCGGATACTAGGGCTACTTTCCCTTCTATTTCCCGTGCTCTTTAAACGTGACCATCAACAAAATGCCGATTATCACGATTGGGAGGAGATAGGCCCAGGCTGTGCCGGCTAGGACCGTTAAAGGGTATCCGGTCGCCAGGGTTTCGGGATTGCTGGAGGCGTGGGTCAGGAGCTTTGAGCCGGTTGGGGGCGAGGATTGGGGGTTTGACTTGTCTCCCTCAACAGAAAGGGCTACAATTAGGCCCATGAGATCAATTATCTACCTGGTGATCGTTCTTTTTTCCTTCTCGCTCCTGCCAGGAGCCGGTCCGGTAGCCGGCGCCGTCAAAAAGATCGCCAAACAACCGGTTAAAAACACGAAGTTAAAGAAAAAAATTATTGATAAAAAACCGCCCGGGTTTCTCTTCCGGCCCACCGTTTCCCCTCAAAATGTCATGACCCCCACTAATTTGCCGGTCATGACGTTTTCCGCCGACGAGGATGTCAGCGTCGAAGTCGAGGCGTGGATGGGGAACGGCCGGCAGCGTCTAACCGGAGATGTCTTAGCTGCCGCCAATCTCAAAAAAGGGAAGAAGCTCAACGTCGCTTGGACGATCGCGACCCTGTCCGACGGCAAGTTTAATTTTCACATTATCATGACCGATAAAGCCGGCAATCGCACCAAGTTCAACGCGCCGTTTACGGTTTCGTTCATGGATAATCGGAATCGAAAAGTGATTTATAATGAAGGAGGTCAGGGACAGGGGGCCGGAAACTAGGGTTCCGGAGCCGGAACATTCGTTGTCCCTGTTATCCACTGGCTCGCGTTTAACCAACTGGCTTCATAAGTCGTAGCGAAATGGACGTAGACATCCCCGGTTGCTTCCAGCGAGACTAATTCGGGCAATTCGAAAGCGTAGAATATTCTTGGCGCCCGCGCACCCTGGACAAAACACCACGATTCGAAACGCAAACCGCTTAACGCTAGTTGCCCAACAAAATACCATATTTTGATATTTGTTGGGCAATAAGCAGCCGATTGAATAGCCGCTTGCTATTACACTACAAAGCCGATATAATCTACAAATGTAGTGTAAGGAGGCGTGTGATGGTTTTAAAAGATATCTTAAAGGAAAGCATGGATTATTATCTCCAGACTGAGAAAAAGATCATCGCCCGTTTAGGGCGCCTGCCTAAAGGGAGCGTCAAGAAGAGGAAAATCGGCGGAAAGAATTATTATTATCTTCAAGTCAGGAGAGGGCCGAAAGTGGTTCACAAATACCTGGGAAAGGATGAGCCGGAGGAAATAAAGGAGAAAATAAACGAAAGGATGAAATTGATAAAGGAATTAAAAAAAACAAAGGAAATGATCAAGATATTAAATAGAACAAAAGGCAGAAAAAAGCAAAAATGATCGGCATTGTTCATAAAATATTGCGAGTATTTCAGGAAAACGGCTTATGGGATGAGGGTGTCGAGTTGATCGGTAGCTGGTGTTTTCTTCTTTATCAGAAACATTTTGGCGTGAAAGCGTATCCTTTTAGGACTGTAGATATTGATTTTCTTATCCCCAGCCCATATAAAGCCAAAAATAAAATTGATATTGCTGCGTTGTTGGCCCCATTGGGTTTCAAAACCGGGTTTAATTCAGATGGTTCGATCTATATGTGGGGGACAGATCTAAAAGTAGAGTTCTTGACTCCGGAAAGGGGTCGGGGAGAGGTTGGGGCGAAAGAGGTCAGGAACCTAAGCATTAAGGCGATCCCTTTACGATTTGTTGATATCCTTTTTAAAAATCCGGTATGGGTAAAAGAACAGAGCATTGATGTTTTGGTCCCGAATATGGTTTGTTTTGGACTACACAAGCTGTTAATCGCGGCCAGAAGAAAGAATACAGATAAGAAACGCAAAGACCTTGAACATGCGATACTCGCGCTAACGGCGAGTGACAAACGACTAATCATTGATTACTATGAAGAATTGCCTAAACCCTGGAAGAAGGCCATTATTGCGGCCCTGGAATGGTCAAAGGCGCATTTGGTTATGCGTGAGAAAGAGGCGCAAGAAATAATTCTTACACTACAAACGACAGGAAAGTAATTTAAGTAGTGTAAGCATCTATTCTACGGCTCCGGCGTCGGGGCATTCGTTGTCCCTGTTATCCACTGGCTCGCGTTTAACCAACTGGCTTCATAAGTCGTAGCGAAATGGACGTAGACATCCCCGGTTGCTTCCAGCGAGACTAATTCGGGCAATTCGAAAGCGTAGAATATTCTTGGCGCCCGCGCACCCTGAACAAAACACCACGATTCGACCGTAATGCCGGTCGCCTGCCGGATCAGTTTGGCTGTGTCGGTGTAGCGCTGGGAATAAGCTCCCCAGATCAGGTCCGCCTCGAGCGTCGTGACCGGATGCGGGTCGGCGTAGTGGGCCCCTTCGATCGAAACTGTCCCGTCGCTTAACGGATAAGCGCGCTCATACCAGTATTCCTTGTTCATGGTGATGTAAGAGGGATACTGCTGGGCGGTAGCGGTTGTCGTCCCTTCATCCCAGATCGCCCGATAGGTTTCGGTTGAGACGTAAGCGTTGATCGTGTTCAGGAGGACGACCAGATTGTCCCGGTTGGGCGAGCGCGACCAGAAACCGATGCTGGCCCGGACCCCGGCCTGGTTCAGCTTCGGCTCCAGCGCCACCGCCTCGTAAAAAAGCTTAACAGTAAAGTCCTGGCTGGCCAGTTCGGCGAGCTTGGTCGCGGGGTCGGTGAAAATCGGGCCGGTGGAGCTTTGATTCTGTTGGCCACAGCCGTAGAGGGTGATCAAAAGTAGCGTTATCAGACTAAAAAAGATCGAAAGCTTTTTCACGGACGTATTATAACAGAATTATTCCGCCGTCCGCATTCATCATTCGTAATTTTGACTGGGGACTAATCCGTGAATTATCGCGGGGATTTCAGGGGACTGACTTTTCGGTTGGCTAAGATTGCCTGAAATCTCCCGATTTATTTTCCAATATACATATGAACAGGAGAAAGATATATATGGAAATAAAAAGATCAGGAGTAAGATTGCCGGCGCAGCGGCTGGCCGGGCTTGGGCCGGTTAGGGGTAGCAGGGGCCCTCGTTGCGAAGAAATGATCGAGATCCCGGGGAAAAAATACAGGGTCATGAGAGGCGAAGTCACGGTCGGCCAATTCCGTAAATTCGTCAAAGAGTCCGACTATCAGATCACGGGGGACAACGCGCGGCCACTTATTTCTCTTGTAAAAAGAGGCAAAGCCGGTGCTTCCGTGGATTGCATCAATTATGAGGATGCCATGGCTTATATCGGGTGGCGGAATAGAGAGCCCGGCCGCGAATTTCGGCTGCTGAACATGACCGAATTGGATGACACCTATAAGATTTTGGGTGCTCAATTATCAGTGAGCGGGTATGAACTAACGTCAACTTTGATCGGCAAAAAGCAGAATGTTGTGACTTCCTGCGACTTTGTGTATCATAGTCACGGTTACGATTTTGCGGATAAAAGAACACTCGGCCGTTTTTTTCGCCTGGCTGAAAATATTAAAGCTTAATCTGCCGCCGTTTTCCGGCCGGGCATGCATTTTTTTACCGGCCCGTCCTTTTTTACCTGGCGATCTCCAGCGTGAAGAGGATCAAATTATTCTTCATGTCATAGAATTCGTACATCCGGCCTGCTTTATGATTTTTTTGCGCGGCGTATTTAGCCAGCGCGGGATAGCCTTTGGCCGGGCCGACCATGAATGACATCACGTTTCGAATGGGGAATTCGGCCACCACGCAGGGCTTTTTCCCAATGGTCATCACTTTGAGGCCCTTTTTCAGCAGGGCCGGGGCTTTGGCCAGGTCTTTGCCCGCAATGACGATGCCGCAGTCGCTTCTCAATTTGTCTTTTGCCACCGTGGCCGGGTTGTCATAATAGATGCCGAGGCTGTCCGATTTATTAGAAACCTCCAGGCCGAGATCTTTCATCGCATTAGAGACTTCCATGAAGACCTTGCCGGTGTCCTTATATTCCCCGACGTAATGCTTATAAGCGATGGTGAAGGGGCCCATTTCCCTCTCGCTGACTTTTAAAGTGCTGAAAACTCCCAGGTACCAGAGAAAAGAGAGCACGGCGGCGATGACGATAAGGACAACGATCAGAAACCATTTCAATATCTTCATTTTTTCCTCCCCGTAATGCGAATTCCTGATCCTATAAAACCGCTCGTGTGTAATTATACCACTTTACGGCTCCAGCGCCACCGCCTCGTAAAAGATCTTAATAGTAAAGTCCTGGGTCGAAAGCTCGGCGATCTTAGTCGCGGGGTCGGTGAAAATCGGACCGGTTGAGGGTTGGCTATTTTGGCCACAACCGTAGAGAGTGATCAAAAGTAGCGTTATCAGGCTAAAAAAGATCGAGAGCTTTTTCACGGACGTATTATAACAGAATTATTCCGCAGTCCGCATTCATCATTCGTAATTTTGATTGGGGACTAGGGGATGATCTTAACGATCCATTGGTTACGCCAACTATTGGGGGTACCGAAACCCAGATTCGCATATAAACACTGGGCGGGCCGGTTGGCTGCGCGGACGTCATATTTGATGATCTTGGCTCCATACTCACGGGCAATATTATAGAGCGCGATCAGAGCCTGGCCGCCTTTGCCCAGTATCTTGGATTCTATATGGCTCATTTCCATGCGGCCCTCCTTAATATTGAAACAGAGCTTGAAGAGTTCGAGTGCTGTTTTGGCGGGTTGATAAAGACTTGACGAATGGATAGCTCCGGCCGCCGCGACCATGGCATGAACAAAAGTGGTCCCATCGTTGTCCGTAAAAAAAAGTCCGATCGAAAAACCTTTAAATACAGAACCTAGATGTGAAACGACCAGCGCTACAAGCTCCGGATCGTTGAATCCTCCGCTGCGAAATAATTGAAATTGGTTGCCGCCCAGCTCGAACCGAGCTAAGTTGCAGTGCGCCCGCGCTTGCTCCAGACCGATCGTCCGCTCCTGCGCCGCAATCTGCGCTCGTTCGGCCAGAGTGATCCTCGATCTATAATGTTTCCCCGTTGCCGGGGCCGGCTCTGATATTGAGCTGGGTTTCATGATCTATTATCCGTGAATTATTGCGGGGATTTCAGGGGACTGGGGGCCAATTGTAAAAAAATCAAGATATTTCAAGCTCAATGGCTTTTCAGTTTTCTTAAATAAAATAACTATGAAATTTTCCCTGTTAATTAGGGATATATCATAGTGATTAATTTATGAGAGCAAATATTCTTTGGGGCGAGAAAAATACAAGACCAGCCGCTGATCTGAGGAGCTGTCTTAAGGTTGCCGCGTTAAATAAGCAAATAAAAGACGATGCCGCTTATTTAAGATTAAGTTATGTTTCTAGGGCGGCGCATCGGCTGACCAGTTGGCAGCCGGAGTATGCGGCGGAGGTTCTTCATTCCCTGGGAAATTTCCACGAAAAAAGATGGCGTGGACGGGAATTCGTTTTCGTTGCTGACGACATAGTATCTTTTGCTTCATTTCATTATCCGTCAGACGTTGCGCCAATAGTTTTGGCGGCCGCGGAAAGATATCCCGAAGATACCTCCAGAATGCTTGAAAGAGCTCATTTCGAGCAGACCGGACTTTACATCATGCGCACATTGTTTAATAACTGCGAAGAACTCGAAATCGTAAAGATTCTAAAAACGATCGTCAAATTGAGCCACGATGGCGGGATGAAAGTCGGGCAAATACTGGCATTCTTCGGCGGCGAAAAGGCAGAGAGCATTGCCCGTTTGCTGGATGAAGGCGTACCGGTGATGGCAGAAAGCCCGCGAACAATTGATGCTGCCGGACCAGCCGCAGTTGGCCGGGCAAATCAGAAAATGCTGGAATTAAACGAAAAGCCGATAATTGCCGATTGGCATGACGCATTTGTGGCAATCGCCGATTTTGCCGCGGCCCGTCCGGACCAATTTGGCTCAATAGAGGTGAGCTTTAACGGCGGCGGCAGCGAAAAGAAATTCATGATCCAAATCCCAAGAGTCGCTCCTCCTGAAATCATAAGAATAGTTTCGCGTTATTTGGCCGCGGTAATAAATAATTATGCCGTCTGTTTCGGCGCCGCCGGGATCAAAATAGAATCTGATTTTAGGGATCTGCCGCCAATGGTTGCCGCGAGGTTTGACGAAGAATATAACGAGTACGGCGGTAATAGTTTAGGGCGTTATTCGATCAAGGAGATGATGGGGCTGTTTGATGTTTCTTCTTTTATCGAAACTCATCCGGCGGGAAGCATTGTCACTGACCGGGAAAAATCAGTTATAAGAATGCCCGGGACGGTTTTGGGCATCAATATCGGTCAGACCAAGACCAGGATCTCGATCATGAAAATTGGCTCAACCGGTGAAATCGAGCCGGTAGGAAAATTCTTTGAAATGAGGACTTGGGGAAAGAGCGGCGAGAGGAGCGATGCGGACGGTTTAATCGCCAGGATATTGGAAAATGCCAGGCGGGTAGTCGGTCTTAGTCAAGTTTCGATTGAGGCGATTGGAGTTTCTGTCGCGTCTTCGGTTAAAGACGGCAGGCCGCTAAAGATCCCGCTGGGAGTGATCAGGGATTTTACTCCCAACAGCATGAATACCTGGAGCAGGCTGCCGGAATTGATCTCTTCCGAATTCAATGGAATTCCCTGCCTGGTCGATAATGATGGGAACCTGCTGGCTTTGCATTTACATAAAAAGTTGAGAAAGAATAACCTTTTAGCGCTGCGTTTTGGAACTACCCTGTGCGCCGGTTATGTGGACCAGGCGGGAGCCGTTCCCTCGGGTTTTAACGGTTACAATAAAGTCAGGGTCAACATGACCGATGAGGCGCAAGCGGATCCGTATTATCGCGGACGGATGGGAAATTACTTGTCATTTCGGGGGATCGTGCATTTGGCCGGCAAGCATGGCTTGCTCCAAAAATACCAGCTTGATGAAAATAGCGCGCCAGTAAAAATAAAAGAAATGTTGGCGGGCGCAAGTAGCGAGGGGAGAGAAGATGCCCGAAAGATATACCAGGAAATCGGCGGATATGCCGCGGCCTCGATCGTTGAGCTTTTAAATTATTACGATATAGAAAATGCAGCCTTGATGGGTTCGATTATTGAGGGAGAGGCGGCGGAAATGATCATCAGGACGGCGGAAGCGGAATTAAAAAAGCGGGGAATAAGCGTAAATCTTTTATACATTGCCGAAAGCGCGGAAGAAGCCGGCCACATCGGGGCGGCGCATTTTTTGCCTCAAATATTTTAATCCATCAAGAATCTTGACTTGATCCGGCACTCCTCGAACTCGCCTTCCGGAGTCGAGTCCCAGACAATGCCTCCGCCTACCCCCATTTCTCCGCGTTCCCCTTCCAATAAGATCGTCCGGATCGGGACGTTGAAAAAGAGGTCTTTATTGGGCGTAATATAGCCGATCGCGCCGGTATATATTTTTCTCTCTTCGTTCTCCAGCTCCCGGATGATCTCCATTGAGCGGATCTTCGGCGCGCCGGTCACCGAGCCGGAGGGGTGGAGCGCCTTGAAGAGTTGATAAAGCGGGATATCAGTGGGGATAGTGGCGGTGACCGTTGAGGTCATCTGGTAAAGTGTCGTGTAGCGTTTGACCTCGAAAAGTTTGGGGGCGCGGACATTGGAGCCGATCCGCCCCAGGTCGTTGCGCAGAAGGTCGGCGATCATCACGTTCTCCGCCCGGTTCTTCCCGTCGAAATGGAGGCGGAGCCCGCCGAACGGATCGCGGCTCCTCGGCCAAGTCCCTTTCATCGGTTTGGTGGTGATGAAGGACCCCTCTTTTTTCATAAATAGTTCCGGTGAGAGCGAAAGGAGCTTATAGCGGTCGGTCTCAATATAGGCTGGATAGGGGACCGGTTGCTTCCGGAGGAGTTCGGAGTAAAGCGCGTACGGTTGGTCGTTCGTCTCAAAACGGAACTTGACGCAATAGGTGATCTCATAAGTATCGCCGATCTCGAGATAATGCTTGATCCGGCCGATGTTGGCGTAATATTCTTCCCGGGTCAGGTTGAGGGTAGGATTCGAGACGACAGACGACAGACCCCTCGACTTCGCTCGGGGCAGGCGGCAAGCGACTGACGACTTTGTTGACGGAGCGTGATAAACGCCCATCTGGACCAGAGGGAAATCGTAATGATCTTTATCTTTTAATTTCGTTTCGAAGGCATAGCCGGCTTCGTAGGAGATAAAGCCGGCCAGGTAATAACCCGCGGCCAAGGCTTTCTCCATGGCGGTGAAAGTTGTGGCCAGTTTGGCCGGCTCCCGGCAGGTGATGACCTCCAGCGGAGAGGTGAAGAGCAGCGGCTTTTTCTCAAAATCTATCTGGACTAACATAATAGTGAGGTCTGGGTGTCCCGAGTGAGCTCGGGACTGAAGTCATGACCGGAATTATTATACTATACTTCTTTGGCCAAATTTAGCTGTGATTTGTAGAAGAAGAAGCCGACCACGCCGAAAGTGATGGCCGGGGAGAGCCATTCCGGCAGGTGGACGCCGAAAGCGCGCGACAGCATGATCACTCCGAGCGCCAGGACCGAGTACATTGCCCCGTTTTTCAGATAAAGATATTTCTTGATCTGGCCGATGCCGCCGATCGTTAACTGGCGGACGACTATGGCGCCCAAGCCGTTCCCGATCAGGATCAGCGGGATCGACATCGTGAAGGCGAACGCCCCCAGCACCCCGTCGATCGAAAAAGTGGCGTCAATGATCTCCAGATAGAAGATCTTGCTGATGTCCGAAAAACCGCTGCCCAGCAGCTTCTTTTCGTTCTCCTCGGCGTTTTGCTTGAAGCCGTGGGTGATGAAAAAGGCCGACGAGCCGACGATCGCCCCGAAGGCCATCATCGCGTCGCGCTGCAGCGCGAACCAGGCGACCAGCGTCAGCAGGACGGAGACGACCGCGTAGAACCAGACCCCCTGGCGAAGGAAGAACTTCTCCGTCCTGGGGAGGCCAAAGTTCTTGTCCTCCAGAAAAAGCCAGTGGAGGAAAAGAAAGACCAGGAATATCCCGCCGCCGGCCAACAGGATCGGGGCCGAGCTTTCCACCGCTGCCACGATCGACGGGTCGTTGGAAAAAGTGGCGGTCAGCGCGCCGAGCGGGCCGAGCGCGGGATTGACTGCCCAGACGATCAGCCAGGGAAGAAAACCGCGGACCACGAAAACCGCGAACAGGATCCCCCAGAAGAGGAACCAGCGCCGCGCCTTTTGGCCCATCGTCGTCAGGACCTCGGCGTTGATAATGGCGTTATCAATGCTCGAGATGATCTCAAATAAACAAAGGCCGGCGATCACTAAAAAGGCGGAAAATAGGTTCATGAGGAAATTATATCACATTACCAGGCGGTCTTAATTACGTTCCGTTCGGCCCCGATCGTCGTGGCGTTCCCGTGGCCGGGGTAGACGACCGTTTCCGGAGGTAATTTAAGCAGACGTTGGAGCGAATTGATCATTTTTCCTTCATCCGAAAAGGGGAGGTCGACCCGGCCGTAGGTCCCCTGGAATAAAGTATCGCCGCTGAACAGGACTTGCTCTTTTTCATTATACAGGCTGATCCCTCCGGGGCTGTGGCCAGGCGTGTGAAGAACTTCAAACCTCAAACCTCCAACTTCAAAAGTATTTGAATCAGCCAGGAAGCCGTCCGGTTGGGGGGCGTCGGTCGTTTTCAAGCCGAACAGATCGGCCTGGTGCATCAGGAAACGGGCGCCGGTTTTTTCCTTGAGCCGGCGAACCCCCTCCAGGTGGTCAAAGTGGCCGTGAGTGGCGATGATCAACTCGAGCTTTAACCCGTTTTTCTGGAGCAAGCCAAGGATCCGCTCCGGCTCCGCCCCGGCATCGATGACCAGAGCTTTTTTCGTCGCTTCATCTTCTACGATATAACAGTTGGTCCGGATCGAGCCGACTTTGAGCGTAGTGATCTTCATTATTCGATCGACCCCGTCAGCTTCATTAGATCGTCGAGCAGGAGGTCCGGTTTGGTCGCGGCCAGCTTTTCTGGCCCGTCAAAACCATAAGTGACGCCGCAAGTCTGGATGCCGGCGTTCCGGCCGGTCTCGATATCGACCGTCATGTCGCCGATGAGGACCGCTCGTTCTTTGGGAACGCCGTATTTTTTCAACAGCTCCAGGATGGCACACGGGTCGGGCTTGAGACAGGGGGAATTGTCGCCGCCGAGGACCTCTTTGAAATAATGATCGATCCGGAGGTTCCGGAGGAGGATGTGGATGAAAGAGCTTTTTTTGTTAGAAATGATCACTTTCGTTTTGCTTTTAAAGTGTTCGAGCATCTCCTTGACGTGAGGGTAGAGCGGGACTTGGAGCAGTCCCTCTTCCTGGTAATATTTTTCGTAAAGGCGCATAGCGGCAGAAACTTTCTCCGGCTCTTCAGTGCCGATCGAACCGGTGATCAGCGGGAACTCGCCGAAACCGACGAAACGGTGGATCTCGGCGGCGGATTTGGCCGGATAACCGAGCTCGCGCATCATCTTCTGAATAGCGGTGATCGCCGGCGGGATCGAGTCGGTCAGTGTCCCGTCGAGATCGAAAAATATCAGGTCGATGGGGATTTTTTTCATCGCAATCAAGTATATCATATGGTATTATTTATCCGGAGGTGCTCCTATGAAAAAGTTTGCGCTTGTTTTGTCCCTGGTTTGTTTAACGGTGGCCCCTGTTCTGGCCGGTACAATAAATTTATCAGGCCGGGCCGGTATGTATAACGGTTCCGGCGCCGACAGCGCTTCGGTCATGCTGGGCGCGTCGGCTGATTATGCCATTACTCCAAACCTGGCGCTCCGGGGGATGGTGGAGACGACTACCTACAAGGCGAGCGGGATCGATGTTACCTATATGCCGGTCTCCGTCGACTTGATATATAGCCAGACGATCGCCGGGCTGATCCGCCCTTATGTTGGGGCCGGGGTCAGCTACAATACGACCACGGTTGGCGGCGCTTCGACCCAAACTTCCGGCGGCCAGGGTGAAGCCGGTATCAAGTTTGAATTGAACGGTTTCTCGGCCGGCGTGGAATATCGGGTCATGATGCCCGATCTGAACCATACGAATATAACGACTTCATCCTATAACGCTTACGCGACCGGCTCGGTCAGCCAGAGCCTTAGCTTCTAAACTGCCGAGTGGGCTTTAAGGGGAGTTACGAATTTAAAGGGGAGCGCGGCGAATGCCGGCTCACTCTGGATGAGCAGGGATTGTCGCTCCTGCCGGCGAAGGGGAGCGCTCTTTATTTCGGCCTGCGCGATATTATCGAACTCTCCGGCGCCGGCTATCGTGTTTCCCTCGTCATGTTTTCCGGCGAAAAGCTCGCTTTGGACCAGCTCGGCCATGACTACGAAGACTTCCTCCGTTCCTTGGCAAAACAGCGGAACGAGCTCATCATCCAGGATCTGTTGATCAAGGAAAAGATCAGGCTGGGCGACGTCAAGGCGGACCTGGCCGGCGTGCCGTGCGAGCTCCGGCTCTACGAGACCGCCCTGGTCATCATGCCCGATAAAGCGGAGCTGATCCGCGTTCCGCTGGCGGATATTATTGCCAATAGCCAGGCCGACTACCGTTTGACCGTCAAGACGGCTAGCCAACAGTATGTTTTTGCACTGATGGGAAGCTGGCTCGAACCTTTCTCCCGCGAACTGCAAACCGCCCTGGCTGAACTTAGCCTGCGGGCGCAGGCCCTCCTCAAAGCGTTGTCACCCGGCTTGAGTACCGAAACGACCTTAAAGCTGGCGGAATATTTCCGCGAGGGTCGGGCGGCCGCGAAGAGCGACGTGGAAAAATTAGCACCCGGACTCTGGTCCGTTTTAGAACAGCGTTTGACCGCCGCCGTGGATAAAGGGGATATCAAGTATCTCTTCTCCCTGGCGGACCGGGAAAAGGTCCTCTTCGGCCTCAAGCGCGGACTGGGTGGCGGCGGCGAGGCCGACTACCTCTGGGCGCTGATCCCTTTGCCTAAGCAAAGGGCGGTTGCTTTGGAAGCGGTCTCTTTGGCCCCTGAAGAGGGGGAAGCCGAGGGGCGGGCGACCTACTTTTTTCGCCTGACCGGAACGGATGACCTGCCGCAGTTTAACCGGGCGCTTTGCGAAATAAATTTCCGCCGCGAACCGGTCTATCTGCCGGCCGAAAAGCTGGAGGAGCCGCAGTACCAGCGCTATAAGTTCTCGGTCGCCCGTTTGCCGGGCTTAAAATTGTTGCGCGAGCGCTTTCTCGGCCGCGCCATCCACTCCGACGCGGAACAATGGAAAAATAGTGTGGTAGAATTGCTCCAGATCGAAACCAAGAAGGAGGGTTCCTGATGGTTGGTTATAAAGTCCCCTGTCGCTACTGCCACGAATTGGTCTCGTCCGACGCCAAGGTCTGCCCGCTCTGCGGCAAGGTCAATCCGGCCGGTTCTCCCCGCTGCCCGAAATGCCTCAACCCGGTCAAGCCAAACTGGAAAAACTGCGAAGGATGCGGACTGAAGCTGGAAACGGCCTGCCCGAAATGCGCCCAGCCGACTTTCTTTGGTGACTACTGTGATAAATGCGGCGCCCGGTTGACCGTGGTCTGCGCGAAATGCCGGACGGAACAACCGCCGCTCGGCGACAATTGCGTGAAATGCGGGCAACCGCTCCAGGGAGGTAAATAACGATGGCGCTCCAATCTTTTACCGATAACATGCAGGACAATTCGACCGAGGCCGGCTTCCAGTTCACCTTTTACTGCGATCTTTGCCGGGAAGGGTATAAGACTAAATTTGTGGAATCAAAGACTGCCAAGAAAGCTGGTTTCTTCAAAGGGCTGGCGGCTGGGGTTTCGATGGCGGCGTCGATGATGGGGAAATACAATATCGGTTCCAACATCGAGCGCGGCGCGGACTTGTTGACCCAGCGGTTCAACGGGATGTCGCCGGAATGGCAGAAGGAGCACGACGAAGCTTTCGAGCGGGCGCAAAACGAGGCCAAAGAGCATTTCCACCGCTGCCCCAAGTGCAAGAAATGGGTCTGTCCGACTGACTGGAACGAGCAGGAAGGGCTCTGCGTAGACGATGCCCCGCGCCAGGCGATCGAGGTTGCCGCGGCCAAGGCGAAGAAGATGGTCAAGGATATCGAAGCGGCCGCCGACGCGACGACCGTTTTCAAGGGAGAGATCAAGAGCAAGCAGACTCTCTGCCCCAAATGCGGCAAGCCGGCGGGTGAGGGGAAGTTTTGCGCCAATTGCGGCTCGCCGCTCGGCCTGGTCAAGTGCGCCAAATGCGGCGCGGAAAGTCCGGCCGGGACCCGGTTCTGCGGCGAATGCGGTGACCGCCTGGCCTAGGTCCGGTGGGTGATGTCGAGGTTCATCTTCTTGAGCGAATCCTCGCGGCCGAAGAAGACGATCGTATCCTCTTTTTCTATGACCGTGCTCCAAGCCGGGATAACGATATTCTCCCCGCCGCGCCGGAGCGCCAGGACCGTGATGTTGAACTTGTTGCGCAGGTCAAGGTCGGAGAGTTTCCGGCCGACCCATTCGGTCTGTGCTTTGGCCCCGACTATAGTTAGATTCTCCCCGATATCAAAATAGTCCAGCACCCCCTGGCTGGTCAGCTTATTGACCAGCTTGATGGCGGTGTCCTGTTCCGGGTAGACGATCTGGTCGACGCTTAGTTTTCCTAGGATCTTGCCGTGCAGGGTGTTCTGCGCTTTGCAGATCACCTGGGCGACCCCCAGCTCCTTGCAGATCTGGGCGGCGATGATATTGCTCTCCATGTTCGAGGATTCGGCGATGATGACCGTGTCGCAGTCGGCTACGCCGGCCTCTTTCAGCGCGTCCGAATCGGTAATGTCGCCGACATAGGCGTGGGTCACCTCGTCCTTGATGTCGTCGATCACCTTCTCGTCTTTATCTATAGCCACGACTTCCTGCCCTTTGTAAAATAACTCCCGGGCGATCTTACTGCCGAAACGACCGATCCCTAGCACCGCAAATTGTTTTTTCATCCGATTGATATTCCCTCCTTCGGAACTTCGATCTTTGGTTCTTTTTGTTCCATGGCCAGGGCGAGCATCAGGGTCAGCGGGCCGACCCGCCCGATGAACATGACGGTTATTATGATGATTTTTCCGAGAGAACTCAAGAAGGGGGTGATCCCCATGGAGAGCCCGACGGTGCCGAAAGCGGAAAAAGTCTCAAAGGCGACCTCGGTCAGGCCAAATGTTTCCGATTGGTTCAGGGCGAAGACGGCGATCGCGACGAGGGCCAGGGCGAGGGAGGTGATGGCAAAGGCGCGGCGGACCGTTTCGGCCGGCACGCGCCGGTCGAACATGATGGTGTTTTTGGCCCCGCGCAGGGTGGCGCCGATCGTCATGATGATGAGGGCGAAGGTCGTGGTCTTGACGCCGCCGCCGGTGCCGCCGGGGCTTGCCCCGATGAACATCAGGAACATCGAGAAGAGGGCGGTGGCCGGGACGATCTTGCCGTAATCGATAGTGTTGAAGCCGGCGGTCCGCGGGGTGACCGCCTGGAAATATGAGGCAAGCGCCTGGTGGGGGAGGCTCATTCCCCCGATCGTTTTGGGGTTGTTATGTTCCAGGGCGAAGATAAAGATCGTTCCGCCGATGAGCAGGCAGAGGGTGGTGAAGATGACCACTTTGGAGTGGAGGGAAAAGCGTTTGTGCTGGAGGATATCGGCAATGACGATAAAGCCGAGCCCGCCGAAAATGATCAGGGTGGTAACTGTCAGGTTGATGACCCAATCGGTGGCGTAAGGGATAAGATTGGCAAATTTAGCCGGCAGGGCGAAACCGGCATTGTTAAAGGCCGAGACCGAGTGAAAGACTCCCCAGAAGATCGCTTTGGGTAAGCCGAACTCCGGCCACCAGCGGAGGGCGAGGATCAGGGCGCCGACCCCCTCAAAGAAAAAGACGATGCCAAAGATCCGCCGCAGGACATTGATGACGTCGCGGCTGGAATAGACGTTGAGCGCTTCCTGGATAACGAGCTTCTGGGAGATGAACAGTTTGTGGCGGAAGACGAGGACCATGAAGGTCGAAAAGGTCATGTAACCGAGGCCGCCGATCTGCATCAGGAGGATCAAAATGATCTTGCCGAAGAGTGAAAAATGGGTCCCGGTGTCGAGCGTGACCAGTCCAGTCACGCAGGTGGCGGAATTGGCCGTGAAGTAAGCGTCCAGGAAATTGGTCGTTGTCCCTTGCGAGGAAGCGAGCGGCAGAGAAAGGAGGATGGCGCCGGTCAGAATGACCAGCAAAAAGCTGATAACGATGATCAAACTCGGCCTGATCTTGAACATGATTGCGGTATCTTATAACTATTTTACGCTGAAATCAACTTGTGCTATGATGTTTGCCTTGAACAGCCATGATACCCGCTAAGCAGCCTTCCCTGCCGGGAAGATTGAAGAATATATTTATCGGCGAAGCGCGTAACCCGCTGGACCGTTCCGTTTTTCAGCACCTCTCCCTGATCGCCTTTTTTGCCTGGGTTGGGCTGGGCGCGGATGGTCTTTCATCTTCCTGCTACGGCCCGTCGGAAGCTTTTATCACGCTCGGCAAACACCACTTTCTTGGACTACTGGTCGCCCTGGCGACCGCCCTGACCATCTTTATCATCGCGGAAAGCTATTCCCAGATCGTCGAGCTTTTTCCGACTGGCGGGGGCGGGTATATCGTCGCCAGCAAACTTCTCTCCCCGGCGATCGGCATGATCTCCGGCTGCGCCCTGCTGATCGATTATATCCTGACGATCACCCTCTCGATCGCCAGCGGCGCCGACGCGCTCTTCAGTCTCCTCCCGCCTGATTGGCTGGTCTGGAAGGTCCCGGTTGCCCTGGCCGCGCTGGTCGTCTTGATCATCCTTAACCTGCGCGGGGTCAAGGAGTCGGTCATGGTGCTGATGCCGATCTTCATGCTCTTTGTTTTGACCCACGCTTTCGTCATTATCTATGCCCTGGTCACCCACCTACTTAATCTGCCGGAAGTCGCCCGGGCGACGGCGGTCGACGTGCGCAGTTCCAGCTCCGAGCTCGGTTTCCTAGGGATGATCTTTCTGTTGCTGCGCGCCTACAGTATGGGAGCGGGGACCTATACCGGCATTGAAGCGGTCAGTAACGGTTTACCGATCCTGAAAGAACCTAAGGTGCAAACGGCCAAGAAGACGATGAAGTACATGGTGATCTCACTGGCGTCGGTCGTCCTGGGCTTGATGTTCGCTTATGCTCTTTATCAGATCGAGCCGGTGGCCGGTAAAACGATCAACGCGGTCCTCTTTGAGCGGGTCGCCGGCAATTGGGGGATATTTGGGGTCGTTTTTATTATGGTTACCCTGGTCTCGGAGGCGGCGATCCTTTTTGTCGCCGCCCAGGCCGGATTTATTGACGGTCCGAGGGTCCTGGCCAATATGGCGGCCGACCGCTGGGTGCCAAAACGGTTCGCGCTCCTTTCCGACCGGCTGGTCTCCCTCAACGGTATTTTGATCATGGGGATAGGGGCCCTGGTCCTGATGGTCGTGACCAACGGGTCGGTCGGCTACCTGGTCGTTCTTTATAGTATTAATGTTTTCATTACTTTTTGTCTTTCCCAGTCGGGGATGGTCAAGCACTGGTGGTCGGAGCGGAAGACGGTCATGAAATGGCGGTCTAAACTGGCGATCAACGGGATCGGTCTCCTTTTGACCGGTTTTATCCTGGTTTCAGTCGTGGTGGTCAAATTCTTCGAGGGAGGCTGGATCACCCTGTTGATCACCGGGACGCTGGTCGGGCTGATGTTCATTATTAAAAGAAGTTACGAGGGGACAGACCGGCAGATCAAGAAAATGGAAAAACTGGTCGAAGAGGTCGAGGCGACCCAGCCGGTGCGCGAGATCCCAGTGCGTAACCGCAAAGACGAGCCGTTCAACGCGCGGAATAAAACAGCGGTCGTCTTTGTCAAGGATTACACGGCGGTCGGATTGAAAACGCTCTTTCACATTTTTCCGTCTTTCCTGGATGATTTCCATAACTTTGTCTTTGTCCAGGTTGGTCTGATCGATGCCGGGGCGTTCAAAGGGACCGAAGAGCTCGACCGGGTCGAGAAAAAAGTGAAGTACGAGCTGGGCCGTTACGTTAATTTAATGCGGCGCCACGGCTACCATGCCGAAGGGGAGGCGATCTTTGGCATCGATACCGGCGAACAGATCGAAAAACTGGTGCCGCAGATCCTGGAGCGCTATCCGAACGCGACCTTCTTCGGCGGGCAGATCAACTTCCCGCGCCGCTCGCTCCTCTCGCGCTTTCTGCACAACCATACTTTGTTCGCTGTCCAGCGCCAGTTATATAAGATGGGGGTCAGCCTTTACGTCCTGCCGGTCGAGCTTACACCAAAGCTTTAATCTGCTATAATTCCCGTATGACAAAAGAACAAGAACGCTTGGAGAGCTACCGCCGCACGGCCGGAATAGTTTTTGTGGTTATCCTGTTGCTCCTCTCTTATCTGATCATCCGGCCATTTATCATTGCCATCCTTTCGGCGGCCGCGCTCTCTTACGTCTTTTATCCGGTCTACATTAAATTATTGCCGCTGGTTCCCGCCCGCCTGCCGGCCAAGAAGATCGCCTCGCTCTTAACTTGCGGCCTGATCATCCTGATCGTCTTGATCCCAACCGTGATCGTCAGCCTGATCCTGACCCAGGAGGTGCGGGACGGTTATATTTTCCTGCAGAATTTTTTGCAAAACCCGCAAATGAACGTGTCGCACCTGCCGCCGTTCATTACCCAATGGTCGGGTTACCTGCCGCAGTTCAAGGAGGTGGCGACCGACCTGGCCGGCCAGCTGATCGGTATATTGCAGAGCTTGCTGCGCGGCGTCCCGAGCGTTGTCCTGAACATTTTCATCACGATCTTCTCGATCTACTATTTCCTCGCTCACGGCAAGGACCTCTATAAGTTCTTTGGCGAGATCGTCCCCCTGGCCGAGGGGCGTTACCGCCAGATCCTGAACCGGTTCGATGACTTGAGCCGCGGCATGATCATGGGGCAGATCGTCGTTGGCATCATCCAGGGGATCCTGGCCTGGCTAGGTTTTTTCCTCCTGGGGGTCCCCAATCCTGTCCTCTGGGGTTTCCTGACCGCCATCATCTCGATCATTCCCTTGCTGGGGGCGGCGATCGTCTGGGTGCCGATCGTTGCCTATTTGGCGATCGTCGGGACGACGACCGGGGAATACTGGCGGGCCGTTACACTTTTATTATACGGTACTTTTGTCATCAGCTTGATCGATAACTTCCTGAAGCCGAAGATCGTCGGCGACAACGCCAAGATCCACCCGCTGATCATCCTCTTCGGGATCCTTGGCGGCATCCAGTTGTTCGGCATCGCCGGCATCCTGATCGGCCCGCTCATCCTGACCATTTTCGACCTGGTCATCGAGATCTACAAAGAAAGCCTTTAGATAATGACGAATGACTAATGACGAATGCCGAATGAAGGAACGCCAAACATAATGTTTATTAAATGCATAATGCGAAGCGAACCACAATTAGTCATTAGTTCATTAGACATTAGTCATTGGGTCTTTCATCATGCCTGAACTCCCGGAAGTAGAAACGATCAAAAGGGGCCTGGCCAAAACCATCATCGGCAAAAAGATCGCCGGCTTTGATTCCGACTGGAGAAAGATGATCAACCGGCCGCTGCCGGCATATAAAAAAATAGTTGCTGGCCTGCGGATCAAAGCGATCGAGCGCCGGGCCAAAATGCTGATCATCGACCTCACGGACGACTGGCGGCTCTGGTTCCATCTCAAGCTGACCGGCCAGCTGGTCTACAGCGGCCAAAAGAAAAAAGTGGTCGGCGGCCACCCGATCAAAGAGGGCTTTGAAAAAGATCCCAACCGCTTTACCCACGCGACTTTCACTTTCACCGACGGCTCGCATCTTTATTTTAACGATGTCCGCAAGTTCGGCTGGGTGCGCCTTTACCGGAGCGGGGAGTTAAAAGAAAAGCTCGAGGCCATGAAACTGGGCCCCGAACCTTTAGATGCCGGTTTTACGCTCAACGTCTTCAAAGAGAGATTGAAGAAAAAGCCCAACAATAAGATCAAGGTCTTTTTGATGGACCCGCAAAATATCGTCGGCCTGGGCAACATCTATAGTGACGAAGTCTGCTTCTTCGCCCGGGTGCGGCCCGACCGGCCGGTCAAAAGCCTGAAAGAGGGCGAGATCAAACTGTTGTATCAGGGGATAAAAAAGATACTGACCGAAGCCATAAAATACGAAGGGACGTCGTTCAGCGATTATGTCAACGCCCTGGGTGAAGCGGGAGCTTATACTAAAAAGTTGAAAGTTTACGGCCGATATGGTAAAAATTGCCTGAAGTGCGGCGGCGAGGTCAAGCGCCTGAAGCTGGGCGGCCGGACCTCGTCATACTGTCCGGAGTGCCAAAAATGAAATTAAAACCATCTAAAATTATCTGTGTCGGGTTGAATTATAAGGACCACGCGGAGGAATTGAAAATGGACCTGCCCAAGGAGCCGGTTATCTTCCTCAAGCCGCCGACCGCTGTTATATATAATAATGATAAGATCGTCTATCCGGAGATGACCGGGGAACTGCACTACGAGGGGGAGCTAGGGGTCGTCATCAAGGACCGGGTCAAAAATATCAGCGAGTCTGACGCGTCCCAACATATTCTTGGTTTCTGCTGCGCCAATGACGTCACCGCCCGTGATCTGCAAAAACTGGACGGCCAGTGGACGAGAGCGAAATCGTTCGATACTTTTTGCCCGCTCGGGCCGGAGGTCGTCGCCGGGCTCGATCCGGACAACCTGGCGATCAAAGTTTATCTAAACGGCCAGTTGAAGCAATCGTCCAATACGGCTAACATGATCTTCAAAGTGAATTATCTTGTCGCTTTTATCTCCCGGATAATGACGCTCGAGCCGGGAGATGTTATCCTGACCGGAACGCCGCCCGGGGTGGGGCCGATGCGGGTCGGCGATGAGGTCAAGGTTGAGATCGCTGGTATCGGCAGTTTGAGCAATATGGTGGTTGGTGGTTAAAATGACCCAATTTACCGGTTACGCCAGAAAGCCCGAGCCGCGCTGGTTCAATATTGGACTGATGGTGCTCGTCATTGTGGCGATCATCTTGGTCTGGTCGCTCTATTACGCTGCCGGACAATGGTTCGAGCACCTGACCACGTCCGCTCCGGCTGCTCCCACGACCACTCTTTTGGCGGTCAAAGCCGCTGCCCAGCCGGCCGATCAAGTCGGGCCAATACTGGCCGCGGCCGGCTCGATCAAGGTGGAGCGATTGGTGGTGGCGAGCGGCGTCGATGAAAATAACCAGCCGGTCGATGATCTGGTTGAAATCTCCCTGGCCGAAAATTCGACGGTTTACTGTTTCAGCCGCCAGGCGACGGCCACTGTGCCCATGGCCTTCAAGCATGTTTGGGTTGGCCCTTCCGGTCAAGTGGCGGCGGAGATCAACCTGGCTATGTCGCGCTCCCCCTCAAATACCTATAGCTATGTTAATTTGGCCGGGGCAAGAAAAGGACACTGGGAAGTGCAGGTCAGGGATGGGGTGGGGAATATCGCCGGCCGGCGCGGTTTCGCCGTTGACTAAGCGGAGAGGGTAAGCGTTTCCGTGTTGAACACAACCATATCGCCAGGTTGGGCTGAATCGGCGGTAGGATCAATATTTTCCGCGCCAAATTTGTTAGCGGCATATCTTGAGTCCTGATCTGGCCGGAGCTCATAAAAGATAAATTTAGGCTGATAAGACGAACTGATACCGCTGGTTGAAGTCATTTCATTATATTAATCGTCCAAATGACCGGAAAACTTGCGCCAAATTATGATAGAATGTTTTTTCCCTGCGCCCGTAGCTCAACTGGATAGAGTATTAGCCTCCGAAGCTAAGGGTTGCGAGTTCAAATCTCGCCGGGCGCATTTTCTAACTTATGGACTTCATTAAATTTTTAGGTACAGCCGGCGCGCGGGTCGTGGTAGCGAAGCAGTTGCGGGCTTCCGGCGGCCTTTGGCTCTCCTTGGACGGGACTAATATCCTGCTCGACCCAGGACCTGGTTCACTGGTCTATTGCCTGAAGGCCCGGCCTAAGCTTGACCCGACCACCCTGGACGGGATCGTCCTCTCCCACAAGCATCTTGACCACGCCGCTGATATTAACGTGATGATGGAGGCGATGACGGTTGGCGGGAAAGAAAGGCGAGGGGTGGTGCTGGCGCCGCGGGATGCCTGGTCGGGGGATGATCCGGTCATCTATAGATATGTAAGGCCGTACGTCGCCAGCCGCCAGGTGCTGCGGGCGAAGGGGAAATACCGGATCGGCCGGATCGGGATCTCTGCTCCCCTTAAGCATATTCACGGGGTCGAAACTTATGGGCTGATCTTCAAGGCGAAAGGGTGCCGGGTCGCCTACATCACCGATACCAGGTTTTTCCCTGCCCTGCTAAAGAACTACAAATGTGACGTGGTCATCGTTAGTCTGCTTAGCACCCAGCCGACCCCTTTTGACCACCTCTGCGTCGGCGATGTCAAAAAGATAGTTAGCGCGCTCAAGCCGCGAGTGACGATCCTGACCCACTTTGGTTTGTGGATGATCCGGGCCAAGCCGTGGCTGGTGGCGGAGAAATTGACGGCCGAACTTGGCCAACGGGTGATCGCCGCTGCCGACGGTTGGGCCTTCAAGTTTGACTGATAATTAACGTTATGATATATTAACTTCCGAGCCATGCAGAAGAACATCAACCAACTTCGTTTTCTCGGCCTGCTTGCCCTGGTGGGCGGTTCAATTTTTATCCTGATGCAACTCCCCATCACTTTAGGCCTCGACCTCCAGGGCGGCACCCGCCTGGTCCTGCAGGGTGATGATACCGACAAAGTCAAAGTCTCGGATGACGCCATGAGCGGTGTGGTGGCCGTGATCCGCAACCGGATCGACGCCCTTGGCGTGACCGAGCCGACCATCCAGCGCAAAGGGAAGGACCAGGTGATCGTGGAACTGCCGGGGATCAAAGACCCCGAGCGGGCGATCAAACTGATCGGGGATACCGCTTTGCTCGAGTTTATCGAAGCGGAGTGGGTGCCGGGGGACGGCCGGAGCGTTTCCACGGAAAAGATCAAAGAGTTCTACGGCCCGGAAGCCCGCCTCGACGTGGTTAAGGACCAGGGAGACCGGAGCGAACGCTCGATCATCCTTAGAAAAACCGTTCTGACCGGAGCCGACCTGAAAGGGGCCTGGCCGGGGCTCGACCAGTATGGCAACCCGGTCGTTGATATTGAATTCAATGCCAAAGGCGCCGATATCTTTGGTGAAGTGACCGGCCGTTCGGTCAATAAACCGATCGCCATTGTCCTCGATAAGAAGATCATCTCCGCGCCGAACGTCCGCGAGCCGATCCCGTCGGGCAAGGCCCAGATCTCCGGCAATTTTAACGCGGAAGCGGTCCAGGACCTGGTCATCAAGCTGAAGGCCGGTTCTTTGCCGATCCCGGTCCACCTGGTGGAGACCCGGATCGTCGGCCCGTCGCTCGGCAAAGATTCGGTCGACCGGAGCAAAATAGCCGGGATCATCGGTTTTGTCATCATCATCGCGTTCATGGTTTTTTATTACCGTCTCCCCGGTTTCCTGGCCGTCCTCTCGCTCTGCATCTACATTCCTTTGACCCTGGCCGGACTGGCCCTTCTTCGTACGACGCTAACTTTGCCCGGTATTGCCGGGTTCCTCCTGACGATCGGCATGGCGGTCGATGCTAACATTATTATTTTTGAAAGGTTGAAGGAAGAGTTGCGCCTGGGCAAGACCGTCAAGGCCTCGATCGAGGCCGCTTTCCAGCGCGCTTTTGCCGCTATCCTTGATTCGAACGTCACCACGATCATTGCGGCGCTGACCCTCTTCTTTGTCGGCACCGGGACGATCAAAGGTTTTGCCATCACCCTGACCGTCGGTATCCTCGCTTCGATGTTCACCGCGCTGGCCCTGACCCACATGATGCTGAAGATGGCCGTGGACGGCAAGATCATTACTAACCCGGAGTCGAAGCTGCTGTACAAATAATATGGATATTATAAAGAACACTAAAGTCTGGTTCATTATTTCCGGCCTCTTGCTGGCCCTGGCGGTCTTTGCTTTTGCCTTTAACATTTTTGTCCATGGCAAGGCGATGAACTTCGGGATCGATTTTACCGGCGGGACCCTGATCAATCTCCGTTTTGACAAGCCGGTGGCGGTCGATCAGGTGCGCCAGGTCCTGGATAAATACAAGCTGGGGGAAAGTGTTATCCAGAAGTCGGGCGAGCAGGATATCCTGATCAGGACCGTGCCGATCGAGGGTGAGGTCCGAGCCAACATTATCCGGGACATGAACGAGAAGGTCGGCATGGCCGAAATACTCGAGGCCGACATTATCGGCCCGACCATCGGCAAGGAGTTGTCGAGCCAGGCGATCTGGGCGCTGATCATTGCCACGATCGGGATCATTATCTATGTCTCCTTCCGTTTTGAGTTCAAGTGGGGGGTGGCCGCACTGCTGGCTCTTTACCACGATGCCATTATCACCACCGGGATCATGGCGCTCCTCTTTCGCTCGATCGATATCACCTTTGTGGCGGCCATCCTGACGATCATGGGTTATTCGATCAACGATACGATCGTTATTTTTGACCGGATCAGGGAGAATTTGAAGAAGCCGGCGCTGGCCAAGAAGAAATTCGGCGAGCTGGTCAACATCAGCATCTGGGAAACGATGGCCCGCTCGATCAATACCGTCCTGACGGTGGTCGTGATGGTCGTCTGCTTGCTGGTCCTCGGCGGAGAGACGGTCCGCGAATTCTCGCTCACCTTGCTCATCGGTTTCTCGCTCGGGATGTGCTCCTCGATCTTTGTCGCTCCGCCTATTCTGGTCCTCTGGCATAACTGGGAGACCCAGGGTAAGGTTGCCAAAAAGTAGTGGAATATCTGCTGCTGGGGATCGTTCAAGGATTAACCGAATTCCTGCCGGTCTCTTCCCAGGGTCATCTCCTTATCGTTTATCGTTTTTTGCATCTGACCGAGAATATCGCTTTTGACACGGTCGTCCACCTGGCTACGGCTTTAGCCGCGGCTATTTATTTTTACCGCGATATTATTGAGCTTTTCACCGTGCGCCGCAAACTGCTTTGGCTAGTGCTGTTGGCGACGGTCGTGACGGGGGTGCTGGGGCTCGGCTTTAAAGATTTTTTTGAAGCGCTCTTTGCCGATTTTCGCTATGTGGGGCCGTTCTTTATCGTCACGGGGATAGTTATCTTACTAGGCGAATGGATAGGTACCAGGTACCAGGTCCCAGGTACCAGGGACGAGGGAGGAATGAGCTGGAAAGACGCCGCTTTGATCGGTCTGGCGCAGGGGGCGGCGATCATTCCGTCGCTCTCGCGGTCGGCCATGACCATCTCGGCTGGTTTAGCCTGCGGACTGGAGCGGAGAACAGCCGCCCGGTTTGCGTTTATCATTGCCATTCCGGCGATCGCCGGGGCCGGTTTGCTCCAGAGTAAGGCGATCCTCAAGGCTGGGACGCTCGGGATCGGTTTCTGGCCGCTGCTGATCGGTTTCCTGGCGGCGTTCCTCTCCGGCCTGTTGGCGATCAAGTTTTTGATGGAGCTGATCAGCCGGACCAAGTTGAACTACTTTGCTTATTATTGTTTAGCGCTCGGACTGATCGTGCTGGTAATTACTCTAGTCCGAGGTTGACTTCCCGCTCGTCCCGTATTATCCTATCTGCCAAGGAAGGTGAAAGTTAAATGAAAAAAATAATTGTTTCGTTACTGCTGATTACGTTCGTTTGCGCTTTTTCCAGTGAGCTCCTGGCGGCCAAGAAGAAAGTCGTGGCCAAGAAGAAAGTCGTGACCCGGACCGTTACCCGCCGACCGGTTTTCCCGATCGTGGGGAAAAAGAAAGTGGCCAAGCCCGCCCCAGCCAAACCGCTGGGAAAGGTTATTGAGCTCGGTTCTCCAGTCCCGGCCACGCCACCGGCTAAACCGGTGCTGAAGTCCGGTTTCAGGGCTGAAGGCGGCTTGGGTGGCGGGGCGATCTTGATCGAGGGTGTCTATCAGAAAGGGTTTAGCGACACGCTGGCGGCCCGGTTTGGCGCCGGTTACGGCATCGGCAGTAAGTTTGGGGTAATGGTAGTTGAAGCCGGAGCTTGTTACGATCTCGGCGCTTTTCAGGTCGGCGGCGGGTTGAACTATGCTGCTTATTCCGAACTGGTCAGTGGTATACCCGGCCTCTCCGGGACCATTTCCAATAAAAATCTGCTTGGGGTCGAGCTTTTTGGCCTGACGCGGATCCGGGACAACTGGGACGCCAGGTTGGGCTATAGCACCTCGCTCGGTTTGCGTGCGGCGGTCAGCTACGAGTTTTAGCTTTTCAGCCTGACAATCCAAAGAGTTGACAGAATGAGGCAGGCGTAATACAATTATTGTATCGATAGTTGATTGGTAAGAATGGCAAGGAGGGAGATCGATGGCGGAAGCAACTTTATCTTCGAAATATCAGTTAGTTATACCAAAGGAAGTGAGGGAAGAAGCCGGGTTGAAAAGCGGGGAAAGGCTGATCATCCTGGCCAAGGATGGGATCATTAACATTATACCCAAGCATCTGATAAAACGGATGAAAGGCTTTGTTAAGGGGATCAATATTAACGGTTATCGGGAGGATAAGGACAGGTTATGATCGTAGTCGATTCTTGCGGCTGGTTGGAATATTTTTCTGCCGGGCCGTTGGCGGAGAAGTATTCTCCCTTTTTAAAAGATACCACCAGGGTCATTGTTCCGACTATTGTTATCTATGAGGTCTATAAAAAAATAAAGCGTGAGGTTGGGGAAGAAAAGGCCTTGTTGGCGGTGGCCCAGATGCAATCGGCCGTTGTTGCTCCGTTCACTAACGGGGTGGTTTTGCTGGCGGCAGATGTTAGCCTGGCGCACAATTTGCCGATGGCTGACGCGATCGTTTACGCGACGGCCAAGATCGAAAACGTGAAGTTGATCACCAGCGATGAACATTTTGTCGGTCTGGATTCTGTAGAATATATTATTAAATGATTTTTTGTGCCTCGAGCCGCTCGGTTTGCGGGCGGCGGTCAGCTACGAATTTTAGCTTGTGCTATTGACAGGATAGCGGCCTCTAACATATAATGTCAGCAATTAACTTAGGAGGTTAATAGATGAAAAAAACATGGTTAGGTTTGTCCCTTGGCCTCGTCGCCGTAATGTTGGCTGTTCTGGCTACTGGTTGCGCCACGGTCACGAACACGGCCAATCCGGCCTCGCCTCCGTCCGGCACGACCACGATCGCGGTCGGTTCCGGTGGTTCCGCGACTTTGACGGCCAACGCCAAGACCGGCGCGGCCTCGATCGTCGTCATGGACCAACTCCAGAACCCGATCACCAGCACCAACAATCTCAATATCAAGAACATCACCATTGATATCTGGTCGACCACCACGACCACCCAGACGGCGGTCGTCGATACCATTACCTACTCGGGCGGTTCGGCCGCCCAGGCGATCTCTTACGCCATGACGCTCGACCGGAGCGGCAGCATGAGCTCCGATTCCAATGCCAGCCTCGAATCTGCCGCCGTTGCTTTTATTAACCAGAGCGGTGCGACAGACCAAGGGGCGATCTTCAACTTCGACAGCTATGTTGTCATGGACCAGGCCCTGACCACCGATAAGGACCTGCTCAAGGTGGCAGCGACCATGGAGAGTATTTCCGGCGGATCGACCGCTCTGTATGATTCTATCGGTTTTGCTATCTTGACAGTCGAGGCTGGGGCGAATGCCCGCAAAGCGGTTATTGCGATGACCGACGGCGGCGAGAACAACAGTGTCACTTACAACACCACGGGCGAAGTTGTTACCCTGGCCCTCGCCAAGAGTATTCCGGTTTATACAGTTGGTCTTGGTCTGACCGCGGGGGGAGCGGACGAGAACAACCTGAAAGGGATCGCGACTGGCTCCGGCGGCTTCTACTATTACGCTCCGACCGCGACGGACATAGTTGCTCTCTACAGTAAGGTCGCCTCGGCCCTGAACAGTTCGTGGACGGTCAACTTTACCTCACCGGTGACGTTCGTGACCAGCACGACCTATTATGTTAAGATCACCGTGACCTATGATGGCGGTATCACCAATTCGGTAACCTTTACCGTTACCGTCTAACGACCCTCGAAGTTTGAACGCGAAGCCCCGGGAGCAATCCCGGGGCTTTCGTTTTTGAAAGGCTCTCGCACCCCTCATCCGACACGCCAAAGTATCGTACCTTCTCCCAAAGGGAGAAGGTGTTTCGCAAATGGGAATAAATGGCGAAGTACCCTCTCCCCCTGGGAGAGGGTGAGTATCCTCAGGGAGTCGGGTGAGGGAAAGGCCTAAGCTTTTGACTGAAACTCCTTAATTATGTTATACTCGAACTGAAATGGCGCCGAAAAAAACCAGGAATTCCGGGAATAAAAAACCTCAAGTTCAATCTGTCCCCTCCAAGTTCAAGCAAGACATCGCCGGCATCCTGCTGATCGCTATCGCCATCTTTATTTTCCTGGCTGATCTCTCTTCGGCCACCGGCCTGCTCGGTCTCTTCCTGGTCAATAAAGCGCTTCGTTCGGTCATCGGGGTCGGTGTCTATATCCTGCCGGTCTTTGTCGCTCTTTATGGTGTCATCATGCTCCTCCGCCACGAAGTTAAAGAGCTAACGGTCCGCCTCTGCGGTCTCCTGGTCATGTTCCTCGTCATCATTTCCATGGCCCAGTTCGCCTCCCCTCATTATTTTACCGGGCAGACCCAATACAACCTGGCCCAGGGTGGGGGTGGAGTGACCGGTTATGCCGTCAAGTTCGCCTTGGAGAAGAGCGTTGGCCTGGCCGGTGCCTATGTCTTGCTGGCCGCCTTCGCCTTTATCGCCACACTCCTCCTGTTCAACCTGACCGTCCAGAGCCTCCTCGCCTTACTAATGGGCTTGCTTAATATGGATAAGAACTCCAGTGCCAAAGAGCTGGCTAGTAAGGTCATTATCCCTAAACTACTGCCGAAGCCGGCGTCGAAGGAAGTTATCCCGGCCCCTCCGTTGCCGGTCATGCCGCTTGGGGTAAAACCGGAACCCAAACTGATCGTTGAGATCGCGCAGCCAAAATATGATCCTGAACCGGAAGCGCCAGCCAACCCAACAATTGTTGGGAAGCCGAAGCGGTCCGTGGCCGAAGGTGAGCAGGGTGCCGGTGGCGAAGAAGACCGTTATGCCGATTATAAATTACCTTCACTTGACCTGCTGGAAGATACCACGGCCAAGGAACGACAACAGGCCGAGCGCTTAAAAGAGACGACCGAACTGCGTAAAAAACTGCTGGAAGACGCACTGCGCAACTTTGGCGTCGGGGCGAGCGTGGTGGCGATCTTCCAGGGGCCGGCGGTCACCCGTTATGAAGTGCAACCGGAGCCGGGGGTTAAAGTTAACCGGATAGCCAACCTGGCCGATGATATCGCGCTGAACCTAGCGGCCCAGGGGGTTAGGATCGAAGCGCCGGTGCCGGGCAAGTCGGTCGTCGGCATCGAAGTTCCCAATGCCACGGTCACCCCGGTCAGGCTCAAAGAGATCGTTAAGACGAATGAGTTCATGAACGCCCAGTCCCTGCTGACTTTTGCCATCGGCCTAGACCTGGCCGGCCAGCCGATCTACGGCGACCTCGGCAAGATGCCGCACTTGCTTATTGCCGGCACGACCGGCTCCGGCAAATCGGTCTGCGTCAACTCGCTTATTACCAGTATCCTGATGCGGGCGCGGCCCGACGAGGTCAAGATGCTGATGATCGATCCGAAAATGGTCGAGCTCTCGGTTTACGACGGCATTGCTCACCTCGTTGCTCCGGTCGTGACCGATTCCCGGCGGGCCGCCGCCACGCTCAAGGAATGGGTGATCAAGGAGATGGAGCGGCGCTATAGGCTCTTCCACGATACCGGCGCGCGCAATCTTCAATCCTATAACCATAAGGTCGGCCCGGTCGGGAAACTCCCTTTCCTGGTGGTGATCGTTGATGAGCTGGCGGATTTAATGATGATCGCGGCGAAAGAGGTCGAGACCTCGATCTGCCGCATCGCCCAGATGGCCCGGGCGACCGGCATCCATTTGGTCATTGCCACCCAGCGGCCGTCGGTCGATGTCATTACCGGCCTGATCAAGGCGAATATCCCGTCGCGGATCGCTTTTGCCGTGGCTACGCAGATCGATTCACGGGTCATTCTTGATACCTCCGGGGCGGAAAAGCTCTTGGGGCGCGGCGACATGCTCTATAACCCGATCGGGTCGATGAAGCCGATCCGGGCCCAGGGGTCGTTCGTGACCGACCGGGAAACGGAAAAGATCATTAAGCACGTCAAGTCGCAGGCGGAGCCGGATTATATTGAAGAGATCGTCGGCATCAAGCCGATCGATTTTGGCAAGGAGAATGCCGACGGGGAGAGAGAGACCGGTGCCAGCCGGGATGTCCTCTTTGGCGAGGTCGCCCAGCTGGTCATTGAAAGCGGCCAAGCTTCGACCTCTTATGTCCAGCGGAAATTCCGGATCGGCTATAACCGGGCCGCCCGGATCATGGACGAGCTGGAAGGGGCGGGGATCGTCAGTGCGCCGGAGGGCGAGTTGAAGACCAGGCGGATACTGGCGGCGCGGGAAACGCTTAAGGAGTTAGGTTGAGGCTGTTCGTTGCTCTGGCCGCTTTTTTCTTGACCGTTTCTACCGCGACCGCTTCCCCTCAAAGGATCATTTCAACTATCCCCGCCGTGACCGAAATGCTTTATGCCCTCGATCTCGGCGACCGGGTCGTGGGGGTGACGACCAACTGCAATTTCCCGCCGGCGGCAAAAAAAAAGAATAAGGTCGGCGGGTTTTTTATTAACCTGGAAAGGGTAGTGGCCCTGAAGCCTGACTTGGTCGTTATGCAAGAAGATGCCCAAAAGCGCGATGTCGAGCGTTTAAAAGGGCACGGTTTGCCGGTCCTGGCGATAAATCCGAAAAATGTTGCGGGGGTGCTCGACGCCCTGCTGGCGATAGGCCGGGCGACCGGGAAGGAAGCTGCCGCCCAGGCTTTGACGGCCGAGCTGCGGCGCCGTCTGGAGCGGGCGCGGCCGAAGATCTTTGGCCTGGAGCTGCTGCTGCGTAAACATCCGCGAGCGCTGGTTATAGTCGGCCTTGACCCTTTGGTCGTGGCCGGAGCAGGCTCTTTTATTAATGATATTTTGAAACAGGCCGGAGTGGAAAACCTGGCGGCCAAGGTTGGGGGGGAATATCCCCAGTATAGTCTGGAGAAAATGATCGAAGAAAATCCCCCCTATCTTATCGTCCCTACTGGGTTGGTCAATACGGCCAAATTGCGGGCTGACCGGCGCTGGCAAAATGTCGAAGCGGTCAAGAACGGGAAGATATTGTTCCTTGACCAGGATATAATTTCCCGCCCGGGGCCGCGGGTGGTCGACGCGGTCGAAGCGATCGCTAATTATGTCTATCGTTAAGATTGAGTTTTCCCTCTTTTTACAGTAAAATTGAGGATATGAGCAAACAGTCAAAAAAAGTTAACCAGTGGCTCCTGGCCGTTTTTTTGGTCGTCGGCTTGTTGGTTGTGGCAGTTCTTTCTCTTTTTCTTGGTTCGGTCTTCATCTCCCCGGATAAACTTTTCCAGAGCGAGATCCTTTGGCAGATCAGACTGCCGCGCGTTATCCTGGCCGCTTTGCTCGGCCTCCTCCTCTCCACTTCCGGGGTTATTTTGCAAGGCATTTTACGTAATTACCTGGCTGACCCGTATATCCTCGGTATTTCCGCCGGGGGCGGAGTGGGGGCGGCGATCGCGATCGCTTTGGGGTTGAACATCACCCTGCTCGGGATGTCGCCGGTCCCCTTGCTGGCCCTGGTCTTTTCTTTGGGGTCGGTTTTTGTCGTTTATAAATTGTCGGAAGTGGCCGGCAAGGCCTCGCCGGAAACATTGATCCTGGCCGGGGTGGCGCTCTCGGCCTTTGCTTCGGCCATCCTCTCCTTGATCATTATCCTCAAAGGGAATCTCCAGTCGATCTACTTTTGGTTGCTGGGGAGTTTATCGGCGGCGAGTTGGGGGAATGTGCTGACGGTCCTCCCTTACGCCATCGCCGGGTTGGCCATCGCTTATTTCTATTCGAAAGAATTGAACGCCCTCCTGTTGGGCGAGGAGATGGCCAAGACTCTCGGCATCGAAGTGGAGAAGGTCCGGCTCATCCTGATCGCTGCCGCGTCGTTAATGACCGCCGCGGCCGTTTCCGTTTCCGGCCTGATCGGTTTTGTCGGTTTGATCGTGCCGCACTGGGTCCGGCTCTGGATCGGCCCGAACCACCGTTACCTGATCCCGATCTCGGCTCTCTCCGGGATGATCCTGCTGGTCGTGGCCGATACCCTTTCCCGGACACTCCTCTCTCCGGCCGAGATACCGATCGGCATCGTTATGGCGCTGGTCGGCGCGCCCTTCTTCCTCTATCTTCTCCGTCGGCGCAGGGCGGCTGGGAAATGACAAGAAATGTAGGGACAGGGCTTGTCCCTGTCCGTGCTGAACGAACAAAGACGGACAACCATAAAGGTTGTCCCTACATTGTTAAGGTGGTTACAAGTAAATGACCGTTCTCAAGATCGAGGGGCTGTTTTGCGGTTACGAAGCGAAAAAGCCGGTCATCAAGGACCTCTCGTTCGAAGTAGCGGCCGGTGAATTTGTCGGTATCGTTGGCCCTAACGGTTCCGGGAAGACCACCTTGCTCCGGACGATCGCCGGTTTATTGAACCCGGATCACGGTAAAATTCATATTTCCGGTCACCAGATCGAACATCTGGAGCGGCGGGAACTGGCCCGGCGGGTCGCCTTTGTTCCGCAGTTGATGGAGCCGGTCGCCGGTTTTTCGGTTGAAGAACTGGTGATGCTCGGCCGCACCCCGTATTTTGACCGCTTCTCTTTTGAGACCGCCGATGACCAGGATGCCGTGAAATGGGCGATCGAGGAATTGCAAATCGAAGGGCTGGTCGACCGGCCGGTCACGGAACTCTCCGGCGGCGAGTTCCAGCGGGTGGCGATTGCCCGGGCGCTCGCCCAGGAACCGAAGCTGCTGCTGCTCGATGAGCCGATCTCGCATCTTGATATCCGTTATCAGGTCAAGATCTGCAAACTGCTCCGCAAGCTCCGTTCCCACCGTTCGATCATTGCCACTTTCCACGACCTGAACATCGCTTCCCGCTTTTGTTCGAGCCTGATCCTGATCAAGAACGGGGAGCTGATCGCCGAAGGTTCCCCCGGCCGGGTTGTCACTCCGGAAAATATCTGGAAAGCTTACCGGATCAAGGTCACGGTCAAGTCCAATCCCAGCACCCATAAAGCCAAGTATGTCCTTCTTCCCTAAATCGGGAGAAGTGAGGAAACCGGCGAATAAACTTCGCGGTTTCCTCACTGGTTGGAAGCCGCGAAGTTTAGTCGCAGGCTTACAACCCGATCTTCTGGTAATATTTTTGTTTTTCCTGGTGACCGTCATCTTCTTTGCCCGCTTCCTGGACGGCCGGATCATCTTCGCCTTTAAAGACCTGACCAGGTATTTCTACCCGCTCCGGCACCTGATGGTTGAGCAGGTCAAGTCCGGCCTCTGGCCCCTCTGGAACCCGTATATCTTTTGCGGTTTTCCTCTCCTGGCGACATTACAGATCTGTTTCTTCTATCCCCTGACGCTTATTTATTATCTCTTGCCATTCAATTTAGGGTTTAACTATTACATCATCGCCCATTATTTCCTGGCGGCTATATTCATGTACGCTCTGCTACGCCATTACCGGCTGGAGCGGCCCGCGGCCTTCTTCGGCGGGCTCGTCTTTGCCTTTTCCGGTTATCTTCTCTCCGTTTCCAATATGAATACTTCATTGTCTTCGGTCATTTGGTTGCCATTAGTTTTGTTGGTCTTCGATCGATTAGTAAGCCGTGATCTCTCCCCTCACCTCAGCTTTGCCAAAGTGAAGACCCCTCTCCCTGAGGGAGAGGGGTCTAAGCTTAACTTAGTTAGGGTGAGGGGTATCGTCACTTTATCGATAGCCTTAGCCCTCATGTTCTTGGGTGGCGAACCGACCGTCTATTACACGACTTTCTGGCTATTACTGGCGTATATATTTGTTTTTGCCAAAGAAAAAGTTAAAAGTATTGTTTGGCTGGGCCTCTCTTTCGCGCTCTCGCTCGGCCTGATCGCCGTGCAGCTCCTCCCGTTCCTGGAGTTATCGAGACTGTCCGACCGGATAGTGCTGACCGGGTTTGACCTGGTCAGCTTCCGTTCTTTCCCGCCGCGCGAATTGATCACTTTCCTTTTCCCGTTCTTTTTCGGCAATCCGGCCGACTTTGGCGCTTACGCCGAGATGTTACTCGGTTCGGCTTACCAGGATTGGTTGATCTCTCCCTTCCTCGGGCTGATCCCGTTGACCATGATCTTTTTCGCCTTCAAGGGGAAACCGCGGCGGTCGTATTTCTTTCTGGCGGCGGCGGGAGCCGGTCTTTTGCTCGCCTTTGGCCGGTACACGCCGTTTTACTGGTTGGCCTTCAAGTTCATTCCCGGTGTTTCTCTCATCAGATATCCGGTCAAGTTCCTCTTTCTCGTCTCTTTTTGCCTGGCTATTCTTTCAGCCGAAGGCTTCCAATCACTTCTCCACTCTTTGACTGACGACCTGCTCAGGTTTAAGCGTGCTTTGAGATATATTTTTCCGCTCTTTATTGTTGTTTTTGTCGTGGCCTGGTTGGGAACACTCTACTGGCGGACGATCTTCGATGTTCTTGCCCGGAGCTACCCGCCAACCTTACCCAAAGTATTTTTTGACGCCCTGCAGTCGATGGTCCAATTTAACTTGCAGAGTCTCTTGCTGGCCAGCGGTTATCTTTTTATATTGCTGGCGCTGTTCTGGCTGGTCTGGCAGAAGAAGATCGGCCGGAACTATTTTATTATTACGATCATCCTGGTGACCCTGGCCGACCTCCTGACCAACGGGGCGATCATCGCGGTGGGGGCATCGCGGGATGTAATTACTTCTCAACCGGCCGGCTACGCTCTGCTGAAAAAGGATCCGGGCCTCTTTCGTTTTTATTGCACTCCCAATACCGAGCGAGCGAACCGGGTGATCCGGGGCGATACTTTTACCTCCGCTTTGCTCGATACCAAGGAGAATTTTACCGCCAACTGGCCTCTGCTGGAGCATCTTTCAGACTTCTACGGTTATGAATCGATCCGGCCGCTCTCGCTGGTCAAAGTGCTCGGAGAGAAGTTGACCCAGGAGAAATTAAAGGACAACCTCGGCTTTTTGTCCCTGGCCAACGTCAAATATATCGTCTCGGTCGATAAGCTCAGCTTTTCCCGGCTGAAGCAGGTCTATCACAAGCGGCAATACGCCCAGGATGTTTATCTTTATGAGAACCTAGACGTTTGGCCGCGGGCGTATCTGCTTGATAACAAAATGAGGCCGAACCGGAGGTTGGGGGAGGTCGTGATCGTCAAATACCGGCCGGGGGAGATCGTCATGTCGGTCGAGGCTAAGGTTGGCGGGTATCTCTTTCTTGGAGAATCATATTATCCCGGCTGGCAGGCGGCCGTTGACGGGCGAGCCAAGCCGATCTTAAAGGCCCAGGAATTATTCTGCGCGGTGCCGATCGAGCGGGGGAAACATTCAGTCCGTTTCAACTACGACCCGTGGAGCTTTAAACTGGGCGCGGTGATCTCTATTTTTTGCGTGCTACTTTCCGCTATTTGCTTGCTGGGTAAATGGGGTGGATGAGGGGACTTGAACCCCCGGCCCTCAGATCCACAATCTGATGCTCTAACCAACTGAGCTACACCCACCACGTACTATTGATTATAGCAAATATTCGTAGAAGTTTCCTGATTACGATTGAGAACGACTTCACTTAAAAATCTTCAGAAAAACCGAATCCCTGAAATTCCGCGGCGTTTTAATGGAAAATAACACGGAGGCCGCTATCAATGGTCGAAACACGAGGGATTACCTTAAGACAGCTGGGCCAATATATTCGCATCCCGACCCGGGCCGGTGAAACGGAGCCTTTTCGAGTAAATCAATACTTGACCGTTACCAGGCCCCGAAAAGGGATGGGGCAACAAATACTAAAACGCCGGGAACTGGCTACAGCGGCAAAACTGATCGGCCTGACGCCGTGTCCCGCTGAGCGGCTGATCAGGCGCGAAGACCTGCAAAAAAACTGTTTTACAATAATGGCGCAAAGAAGGAACGCCGCCAAAACGCCGAGCATTATTTTGTTGGATATTTATAGAAATGCCCTTGGCATCGATGATCCGTATGGCGAAATAAGTGACGATATGTTTGGCGCTGTTGTCTCGCCTCAAGACGCTCGAAATTTGTATGGTTTAATGGATTCAGAAGGCAAAAAGGGATTTTGGCTGGAGTTGGGGTCGGTTGAGGAAATGCGGCAGACCCAAAATATCCTGGGCAAAAAGAATGTGCTGGAGGCTTTTGACTTATTGAATGAAAGCAACATGATCTTTTTTTGGCTGGGGTTGGAGGATGAGGGAATAAAAAGGTCTTGGTTGAAAATGATCGGGCCGGCGGGGGAGAGAGGATTCCTGGTCGATTGCTTAACCGTTGCCTGGGTGACGGGTATAGGCCAAGATAAAATGGAAAGTCACTTCCGCGATTACTTTACGACCGAAGAGGCGCGGGCCGGTTTTTTTGGCGCGGCCGCTCTATTTACAAAAGACGTATCCGCCTTCAAACAAGCCGTTGAGGCTTATTATATCGGCAGCCGATCGGTTGAAATTGAGACTGTTTTGCTGAATTTAAACCCTGTTCGCTGTCAGGAAATATTCAAAAACATCCTGCTTTATTTTTATCTTTTATCGAAAAAACTGGATTAAGGCTGTTGGGACTACACCCGCTGCAAATACAGTAATAATATATCGTTTTTTGGCGGTTAGCCGCAACTCCGGGAGGTTTGACTACCCCGTCTATTCCGTGATAAACTCGAAAAAATCGGGGCGTAGCTTAGTCCCGATGGTCATTATATTAATTAATTATGGAATCATCGGGATCCCGCAAGTCATTATTGTATTATAATAATGAAGCGGGACTTGGTAGGATGGCACTGGACGGCTTTAGATAGGGTTTAACGGGGCGTAGCTTAGCTTGGTAGAGCGCGTGGTTTGGGACCACGAGGTCGCTGGTTCAAATCCAGTCGCCCCGATCTTGACTGACAACTAACGACGCGGCCCTTCGGGCCTACAACTGACAACGGGTCGTTAGTTGTTAGTTGTAGCGAGTCCGCCGGAGGCGGAGGAGCGTGTTGTAAGTTAATAGGCGGGAGTAGCTCAGTTGGTAGAGCGCCACCCTTCCAAGGTGGATGTCGCCGGTTCGAATCCGGTCTCCCGCTTTTTTATTAGATCGCGCGGGCCCGTAGCTCAGATGGATAGAGCAACAGATTTCTAATCTGTCGGTCGGAGGTTCGAATCCTCTCGGGCCCGCCATTGCTAAGCCGAGGTGGTGGAATTGGCAGACACGCTAGATTTAGGGTCTAGTGGGTTAACACCCGTGCAGGTTCAAGTCCTGTCCTCGGTATTTTTATGGTAAAATAGAATAGCGGAACAGCTGCGCCATTAGCTCAATGGTAGAGCAGCTGACTCTTAATCAGTTGGTTGAAGGTTCAAGTCCTTCATGGCGCAGCTGTTCCGCTTTCCCCGCCGCCATTAGTCCCGACGACAAGGGTAGAGTCCCGATGACATAAAAAATCATTATGTAATATCGGGATCCCGATATTACATCATTAAATATATTAATGTCATCGGGGAAGTCCTTCATGGCGCAGCTGTTTTTTCCTTGTTATAACAATAAGGTTAAGCACTCATGGCTTATCCACAGACAATCATAAATCCGATTTACTAAATATTAATCAAGGCGCATAATAGAGCTAAGGGGGAAACAAGCATGAAAAAAGCTATTCTTTCCGTTTTATTGTTCCTTTTTGTCGCATCGGCAGCCTTGGCAGGATATGTAAATGGTTACTATCGCAGTAATGGCACCTACGTAAATTCCTATTATCGAACAGACTCTAATTATACGGTCCAAGATAATTACTCCTACAAAGGGAACTACAACCCCCATACTGGAAGTTCCGGAACAAACTATTACAGGCATAGCCGATCGAGTTCTTATTACACCGGTGATTAATCCTTACACAGGCAAAGTAGGGCACAAAAAGGCTTATTGAAAATGAATCCGTCCAAATGTTTGTTTTTAATAATGATCCTTTTGTTTTCGACTGTTTCCTTTGCAGATCAAAATAAATACGTTATCATAAAGGTTAATCAGTCAGTGCCTCAAGGAATTGGTGGGCAACCAAAGTTTGACCTCCAGGCAGGCCAAATTTATTCCCTTGAAGGAATCCTTACCGGCGAAAGCCCCTCAGAAGTGTATTATAAAATTAGCTATTCATCAACAAATGATATCTTTGTTGTTAATTCGAAATCCGTTAACTTACTCAAAGAAGATTTTAGTATAAACCGCATGAATGAGATTAGGGCCTCATGGGCAAAGGATAATAAGGCTTTATCCTTTAAGAGCATAAGGGATAAATTTAAAACTCTTAAATCCGAGCTAGATAATTGGGATTATAGCGTGCCTTATGAATATGAAATTATTAAGATCGTAGGATTACTCGATGTAAATTATAGCGCCTCAAAGACATCATTTAAGCAAGCCAACTCTTTTTACAAGGAAGCCAGAGAATATATTCTAGCTCTATTAAACAAGACTGAGATTAATCCTCATGCCTATTCGGTAATAGCGAGTTCTTTGCTGGGCTTAAGCCCAGCCTTAGTATTTGATTCGAGGGCAAATTATGAATTGGCGAAAGAAGCCTTCGATAAATACCCATCGGATAGAAGCAGTGAATCTCTATTGCTAAATTTAGGGGGCGCCTCCGACGACGTTGACCCGGGTTTAATTGAGAGCATATTTAAATATGCCAAGGCAAATTCAGCTAATAATACGATGGTGGGGAATTATTACTATTATTCAAACAATAAATCGACGGCAGAGGTATATTACCGGGTCGCAGAATCTTTAGCAAAAATTGAGCCCCCAAAAGAGAAAAATTATTACATAGTTGTTGGTAGGCCGAATCTCGCAAAAATTCTAGAAGACAAGGAAGATTATGCAGGTGCAGCCGAAATATATTTGGAGCTAGAAAATTATTTCAAAGCAGCCTGGTGTTATGGGCAATCGCTCGATAACGACGTTGCCGTGCCCGGCATGGATTATTATAAGATAATAGATCTTTATGAAAGAAGCAATGACCCATCAGGGTATTACAATGCCGGCTTAATATATGTTAATAAATATTCAAGCCCAAGGAATGCGAGGCTGATGGCTAAAATCTTAAAAGAAAAATATAATAATTCCGAATACGCCAATATATTATTGGATGCCGCGGACAAGCTCGACGCAAGACTTAAAGGGCATAACCCTTAGCAGAGTCAAAAATGAAATTTCGGGGTAAAACGGCCGATAATATAAAGGCTGGTTCACCCGTGACCCGTCGGAACGATTTTCCTAACCCGGAGTCGCCCGGCTTGACGGTGTTCCAGCCTTTTACATTTAAAGTATAGC